>JADJGZ010000001.1:0-300000 GCA_016707785.1 Bacteroidales bacterium
GTGCAGTTCAATGGAAACCAGGTCAGCCGTATCCGCAGCAAAATGATCTCCATATTCATCCTGTGCTTTGCTCATGATACCGCCACCATTGTACAGTCCTTCCAGGTAAAGTTTCAGGTTGAGCGATTTGTCAGGTGTATTGGTGAGTGCAAAGGCCATATCGCTGAAGTGGTCGGGATCGGGAGCTGTCCATTGAATGGTGTACCATGACCCCGGAATTGGAAGGATCTTTTCTGTGGCACCACAGAGTATGGGAGCCTGGCCCCTGAAGGCTTCCTGCCATCTCCAGATAGCCGGATTATTCGGATTGACAGATGCCGTATTTACCTCGAGCCAGTACCTGGTACCTGCAATTTGGTTGAAAGGAAATGGAAGGACAAATTCATACCTGTAAATTTTACAGTTTTCATTGTTGAATGTTCCTGTAAACTGCTCTGTGATTGAATTGAATGGAACAACAATGCTCCAGACAGCAGTATTAGCCGGCAAGCATACCCCCATCGGATTATCCAGGTAGATACTTACTTTGAACTGTGCAATGCCTGAACCTCTTTTTCGATTGCACCTGTAGTTTCGTAATTTCCCCACCATTTGATACTTGTGATCCTTCCCCCGTTGCAGAGCCAGTCATCTGCTTTGGTTACTGCTTCATAATTCCCCAGTGAATTGATATAATCATTAGAATGCAAACCGGGAAGGGAGGATGAGGGTAATTGCTGCCATTTGAGTTCAGGGTTCTCATTCATGTTCACCATGTAATCTTCCACTTCTCCATCGGAGGCTAGCCCGGTAAAACTTAAGCCCGGCTGAGTGCTAATCCTGAAACGGGCATAGGTTGGACCAACCATCGCAGCAGAAGGTACCATGAAATTGAGTTGGTGGATGCCGGGATTGAGATAAAGATCGGTGAAGATATGTTCACCGGGTTGCATCCAGGTTCCATCCTTGTCAAAATCGATCCATCCGTTCAACAGGCCTCCTCCGGCAACTGTTACAGTGATCATTGCCGGCGATCCCTTTAACAATGGCCAGTTGAAAACAATACCGTCCTCGTCTGGAAGGTTGTTGTTGTCATCACCAAGCGATAAGGGGTCTGGCAATCCATCCGGTTCGGAATCTACCTGGTTGCCCAGGAAGATAGCGCCATTTAGCAGGTGACGTGCGCCATCGCTGCCCAGTAAGGTTGGATATGTTGGATCCGGAGCATCTCCAAAATCGAGTTCTTCCGGTTGTCCGCTCTCAATAGTAACCATGTAATCTTCCACCTCACCGTCAGGAGCAGGACCGATATCAGTGAGCCCGGGAATGCTGCTGATCCTAAACCTTGAAGCGGTTGGCCCAATCAGGGCATAGGGCGGCACTGTGAAACTAACAACATTCGGTCCGGCTGTTGATACCATGTTGGTGATGATTTGCTCTCCGTAATCAGTAAAGCTGCCATTGCCATCAAAATCGATCCAGCCTTGCATGAACAGGTTCACAGCCGAAGGCAATAAGGTCACCGTGGCGGTTTGCCCGGGAATCAGCGAACTGATAAAGACTCCATCCTCATCCGGCAAGTAGATGATGTCATCTCCAAGTGCCATCGGATCAGGTTGCCCATCGGTTTCCATATCAATGAGCGGGCCGAATTGTATTCCCTGGATCAACTGGTGACGCGGACCATTGCTGGCAAGCAGGGTAGGATAGGGAGGCTCCATAGCATCACCAAAGTCCATACCTGTCTGAATGTTCAGTATCCGGTAATCTTCTACTTCACCATCGGGAGCAGGTCCGGAGAAGGGAAGTCCCTGCATTGAACTCAGCCTGAATCTCGCATAGATTGGACCAGTGCTTGTGGTGGGTGGAACAAAATAGGGGAATGGATTGGGACCTGGAACTACAGGTGCATCCATCAGTATCTGTTCACCGGGATCCATCCAGTCGCCGTCAGCATTGAAATCAATCCATCCCTGGACGAAGAACCCGGCAGTCGAGAAAATGGTGAGGTTTGCAAATTGTCCCGGGATCAGGGGGGTATTAAATAATACACCATCCTCATCGTTCAGGTTGCTGGTGTTGTCGCCTGTAGCACTTGCATTTGGCTGACCTTCGGTTTCAACATCAATCAGGTTGCCCAGCATTACTCCGGGAACAACCATATGGCTGGCACCATTATTAGCAGAGAGAGTTGGATAAGTAGGATCCGGTGCATCTCCATAATCCATCAGCTGTATTATCTGGACCCTATAGTCTTCCACTTCGCCATCGGGTGCTACCCCGAAGAAGGGTAACCCTGTTGTGAGCTGATGCGGAACCGTGCAAAGCTATTGCCGATGATTGCAAAGGAGGGTACATTGAATGAGAAGGACATGAAACCGGCACTTGTCAGTGCATTGGTTATGATCTGTTCTCCCGGGTCAGCCCAGTTCCCGTTGTTGTTGAAATCAATCCAGCCCTGCAGGAACAAACCGGTAGCAGAAACCTGGATGGTAAGCGATGCCATTTGACCCGGAACCAGTCCTGTATTGAACATTACACCATCTTCATCAAGAAGGTTATTCGTATCATCACCGGTTGCCATTGCATTCGGCAAACCGTCATTCTCCGGATCTACCATGTTTCCCATGTATACCAGCGGATTGATGATATGGGACGCACCATTTCCGGCTTTCAGGGTTGGGTAAGCCGGATCCGGTGCATCTCCGTAATCAATATTGGACGTCGGGTTCTTGATCTTATTGAAAAAGATATCCCCCTTGGTATCAGTCAGACTTGAAGTATAGGCTATATAAGCATATTCATCATCAACAGCGAGTCCGGGGTACTCACCCATCCAAAATCCACTGACAGGTGTAAGGGGTGAAGGGGCTGAATTAGTGTTCACCTTCGTGTTCGGCTGGAAGCTGTTGCCACCATCTGTACTGCTTGTCATATAAATATCCCAGTTCATGTCAGCCGGGTCATTCCTGCGATCATACCAGATTATGTCTATGGTTCCGTTAGGTTTTACACTCATCCAGGGCAAAACCTGGTCGTTCAGGCTGTTGTCATCATTGATTTTGAAATTTATAAGCCAGGTCTGTCCTCCATCCGTTGATTTACCGAATACGATATTAGCCTCATCCAGTCCTGCGAATTGAGCAAACACCAGGTAAAGCTCCTGTGAATTGTTCGGGGATGTTTCAATGACCGGAGCTCCTTTTGCAAGGACATCGGTTCCCCCATTCAGTCGAAGGGGAGGCAATGGAATGGTTATCACAGGATGATCCGCAGCCATCCAGGTTAAACCACCATCGGTTGACTTATTCAGGTATATGGTTCCGGAGCCTCCTGTTGTGACATTATAATCCATCCAGCAGATATAGATGGTGCCATCCGGGGCAATGGCATGATTGGGCATATTGGCAAGGTTATGGATGCGCTGATTGATGGTTATTATGGGAGTCCATGTGATGCCTCCATCGGAAGAACTTGAAAAATAGATATCACTTTCCGGTACCGGATTCTGCCATCCCCTGTCTTTAATCCATACTGCATAAATCGTATTGTAATAAGGACTGGAAGGATTGATATCTGCAACAATCTGGCAACGGTCGTTAAAACGGTAGTTCGTGTCAGGGTTGGAAACCGGTTTGGAATCATAGGAAATCAGGTAGGGACCTGTCCAGTTCACCCCTCCATCGGTTGACTTATGTATGTAGAAACCGCTCTCCTGGCCGTTCGTCCAATCGTAATCGGTGGAAATATGCGCAACATACACATTCCCATTGCCATCGGCTGTTGCAGCCGGATCAAAGGCATCCAGGTAGGGTGTTCCCGCAGGATTGAGCGGGTAGGGAAGTTGCTGTGCTGTCCAGGTAGCACCTCCGTCAAAACTATGGCTTACACCTAAACCTGGTCCTCCAGGGTAGGGTTCGTCATTGTATGCTGCAACAAGAGCGGATGGGATGCCCGGAACATTTCCTGGTACAATCGCCATCGATATTTCGTTCTGAACGAAACTGTCCATCGGATCAGGATCCACTTCAGCGGTTGCCTGCATTGAGGTAATGTGGAAGGCAAGATCCATGCTTTTAACCGGAGCACCAAAAAGAATGGTCTGCCATGGAAGAATACTGCTTCTGTTGGCTGCACCACACAATATCGGGTAATACCAGCGGTTGGCTTCCTGCCACCTCCAGATAGCCGGACTGCTGGATTATTGGGCATTGCCATGATAGAAACCCAGTAATTGCTGCCCTGGATCTGGGGATAGGGGAAGGGAAGATTATAGACGTAGTAATAAACGGGACACCCTTCATTGTTGAAAAGCCCTGTATTGGTCTCAGTTATGAGGGTGAACGGAATAATGAAACTCATAATGGGTGGTTCAAAAGGCAGACAGTTGATATCGGTATATAAATTCACCATGAAATGGTTAATGCCTTGTCCACGCTTTTCCTGTTGTGCTGCATTCAACTCATAATTTCCCCACCAGCCTATCTGGGTTATTTGACCACCATTACAGGTAAAGTCATCTGCAGCCATCAGGTTGTCATGGGCATGGGTGCCAGGCAGGGCAAGGTCAGGAAGTTGCTGCCATTTATAGGCTCCTGCAGCGATAGAGACCATATAATCTTCCACTTCCCCGTCGAAAGCATAGCCTGTAAATGACAAGGCAGGCTGATGACTGAACCTGAACCGTGCATGGGTCAGGCCGGGAACTGCATTCGATGGCACGATAAAGGTCAGGAAATTATCACCGGACCATACTCCCAGGTCAGTGAAAACCTGTTCTCCCGGATCCCCCCAGGAACCATTGCCATTGTAGTCGATCCATACATTGAGTAAGGCATTTCCTACTGAGGCATTCACTTTGATCTTGCAGGGATTTCCCGGTGTTAATGGCCATAAGAAAGCAACACCATCCTCGTCATCGGGCAGGTTCAGATCATCACCTGTAGATTGGGAGTCTGGCTGGCCATCCGGTTCACCGTCAATCAGGGCTCCCAGTTGTATCCCGGGAACGACCAGGTGACGGGCTCCATCACTATTGATAAGCGTAGGATAGTTAGGATCCGGTGCATCTCCCAGGTCCATTTCTCCCAGTGGAAGCCTCACTGTTGAGTGAATACCCCAGGCATCCAGGGAGAAAGATGCAGGAATGACTGACTTTGCAGGCTGTTCCGCAGTCATAAACTGCATATAGCCCCCGGTTCCTGCCAGCGTTAGGTTACCCAAAGGGAGGGTATAGGTTCCGGGTTCTGTAATGTTCACCTGCAGGGGACCCATTCCATTATTGTCGCACAGTACTCTGAGGATCCCCGGTTGAAATACTTCAGCTACATCCATCTGGAGCATCATCCCTGTCCACAATGTATCAGTTGGATTAATATCAAACGTAAAGCTGAATGTTTCAACATGACCCGCTCCCAGACTGGCCGGACAATCGCGCAGCGAGAACGGGATCTGGTCGATGTTGGATACAAAATAAGAAGGTTGATTGATCGGGGAGAACTCGGTTGATAAGCCATCCCTGCCTCCCATTGAAAAGCCAGGGTAAATAAGTGCATTGTTTCCGATTGAGCAAGTTTTCTGTTTATATTGCAGGACGCTGTTAATTTGAATTCACCATTATCGTTGTGAATATAGAAGGTTGTGCTCTTGTTTTCATCACCATTGAACACCCGTTTTGCGTTCTTATCTGCATACCTCGCTGATCCGGGAAGATTATAGTTCCAAACCCGGATCTTTGTTTTATCCTTTGTAGTGCTGTCTTCCTTGTAAACAGTCACATTCCCGCAATTGCCGCGTTCACCCTTAAAGTCAAGGACCAATTGCCCTCCGGGAGGTACTACAACAATTTTCCATTCACAATACTTGCTCATGGGGAAAACGGTGACATTCCTTGCAGAACCTACACCTTTGGTAAGATCATCAATATGTTCTTGTGTCTCTGTTATTTTTGTGCCATGGTTAGGAATCGTCTTGCCCGAATCAGCCTCCAGGATGATCTTAATGATCAATTTTGTGAGAAGGAGTTTTTTAAGGAACTTGTCATATTCAGCCTGTGCATAGGCTACAGCTGCAGCATATGAATACCCGGCCTTCAGGGCTGCTATTTTTGCCATCAGGAAACGGGAGCCCTTTCCATTGCTCCATCCACAGGATTTGTCTGCTGGGGAATTTGCATAAATGGTAGGCTTTACTTTGTTGGGATTATTATTTACTACATTGGTGTTCAGGTTGTTTACCTCATCTACTGCATATCCGGCATAGCATTGAATAAATTCATCATAAATGGTGGAACAACATGAGTCAACAATCTGTTGCTGCATAGCTTTCATTTCTGAAGGCTGGATCCAGGGTTCTCCTTCCAGTAAACAGATATCCCCGTTTTCAGCACCATGATTGGTTACCATTTTTTGAAATGTAGCCTTTTTCCTGCCCTGTCGCATGCTTTTACTCTTTTTGCTACCTCAGCAAAAGATGCCTGGATCTTTGGTTTGTCGGCCCTGATCACCCTGCTTTGAGGAATTTTTGTTGTGTCAGCAGATGTTCCCTGGAAATAGTGCACAAAAATATTTTCAGGGCAATACTTATCATGATCAACTTTGTATTTGTAAAGTTCAGCGAGGTTTTTGAAGTATTTTGAATGGTTGTCGGATGTATTGACTCCACCACTGATCATGATGGCAAATTTGCATGGATCACAGGCTTCTGCTGGCGCTGACTGTTGTATGTTGAGGGGGACAACTTCTGCCATTGTATCATATCCCTCTATATAAATGTGATATTCTGCCACAGTAAAAATAGCTCTTATCGTATCACTGGAAGGGTAGGGGTCAGGATTCGGAATAAACCTGACAGCTCCTTTTAAAGCCACGTATCCTCCATACCAGGCTTCATCAGGCAGTGAGGCTCCTTCAAGCAGCAAAGATGAATACGGCGGCATTGGTGTGTCGGCAATAAAATCCATGTATGATTCAAGCAATAAGGAATCTTCCGGATTGGAACAATCACCTGTCACCCATATGGAATCTCCATCCTGCAGGGTCATATCGGTATAAACCTCGTGTACTGAGTAATACCTGCGTTGAGTGACCGAGATATCGTCCACATACAATTGGTACATATCCGCAACACTGTACCCATGCCAGCCAACATAATAAGTACCACTCGTTGCCGGGGTAATTGTTCCTGAAGCCTGGGAATAGGTCACATTGGTAATGGAACTGTTGTCCCAGATCATTCCACCGGTCATGCTTCCTGCATCCGGTGCTGTGCCCCATAACACCTGCAGACGTTCAGGATACGTTGCACTCTGTGCCCTATAGCTGAACTTTACTTCATAGGTTGATCCGGCATTGAGCCATAAGCCACGGGAGAAAAACCAGTCATCCATGGCAAGTGTGGTGTTATAGCTGATATTCATCGCATTGGGTGACGATGCGGGGTTTGAAGTGACTGTTTTCCACAGAACAGCATCGCCGTTGTTATTGGTAACGGTGATACAAACCGGCACAGCAGGAGCAATTACATTGTCGAAGTTTTCAGTGTAGGGAATTATGGTTGTGTCACAACTGGTAGTGAAGGGATAAGGTACCGACCAGGGACTTAGTATCCCGTTCTGACATACATTCCTGACCTTGAAAACATAAGAGGTATTCGACGCCAGGTTACCCAGGAGATGCGGGTTAGATCCGGTTGTGAATGTTGGATTACCCGTAAAAATGTAGGGAGTAGCGCCATACTCTATTTCCCATTGGGTGCCGCTGCTGTTCCATCCCAGTAAAGCTGTGTGGGCGGTTGTTGCTACTGAAAGGGAAGTTGGCTCCTGGCATAAAGGCTGGACATCAAGACAGATATCATCGATGAACATATTGTTCCCATACTGGCTTACTGCTTCGAAAACTACATACCTGTTCATTCCCATGGAGCCCGGCGGCATGTCGAAATGATATTTATACCATTGATTGGCCGTACTTTCAACCGGGTCAAAGCCAAAATAACGGTGGATGGTGCCCAGGAGTGTGGCTCCGTTCAAATCCGGGCTGAGATTGTAGTAAACATTGACCAGTTCATTGTTGTAGGCGGGATAGCCGTCATCGCGGTACATCCAGAACTCAACCCGGTAAAGGTCAGAAGGGAAATTGACGGGAGGGGAGACCAATATTCCGGCTGTTCCATTAGCCAGGTTATAACTGTTGTACCGGGTCATCCCTGCTCCTGTATGCGGTGCGCATGCAGGGTATGTTCCACTGGTTTGCCGGTCCCATGTACCCGGATTCCCGGTGCCGGCAGTCTTTATACTGGTCCAGCCATATGGGGGAAATAGCGGGACTTCGAAGCTTTCGCATGCAGGGAAAACCAGGATAGTAGGATCAGGTCCGGTTGTAAATGACCAGATGGGGCAGCCCTGAGCTTCACCATTGGCATTGACAGGAACAATCTTCCAAAAATAGGGGGTAAGGTAATTCATGTCGGGGATGGGATCATACGAGGTAGCCATCCCGACAATGGTCCCATTGTGAAGGTTTGTGGGAGGATTGTCTGTCCCTAAGAATAATTTATAGTAGTCAGGAACTCCACCTGTTCCTGCCGACCAGTTCAAGGATGCTGTAATGGGAACCTGACTGGCCAGGTCAGACGGAGATACCAGGTTGGCACAAGCCGGAGGGCCTGAAGGGGGCGTAAATACAAAAGTCGTACCGGGAGCAGGGAAAACAGTCGCTGAAAGTGTGCAGTTGGCTGTCGCAGTTCCACCCTGAATGGTGGCCATCCAGTTGGTTGTGGTCGTCCTGTTGTGGTAGTTTGTGGCTGGTGTTGAAGGTTCGCCTCTGAGTCCTACCTGGGCCGTATAACCTGCATTATTGATGAAATTTCCATACATCATGCGGATTTCATTTCCATTCTCCAGTAAACGGATCTGGAAATTAAATAGTTGCCCGGTTGAACCGTATTCCCGGTAGTTTTTCCACTGGATCACACATTCCATATTGGGAGATGCTCCTACCGTTTCCAGGCGCAATTCCGAACCGGGTTGTCCCTGCAGGTCCAGTCCCAGCGCTGAAATCCTGCTTACCAGGATACCAGGACTAATGCTGATTGTAGACGAGATTGGTAAATAGGCACTGGAGGTGGCAATATTCACGGAGGGGGTTAATCCCGATTGTCCAAGACTGATCCAGCCATTGTTATTGATCGCAATGCGGTCGAAGGCTACGCCCCCAAAAATGAAATTAAAGCCAATGGGGAATCCGGGACCAATGGTTGCAGTGCCACCGGCTGGGTTGGCAGGATCAACAAAACGCTGGTCATCGTTCGCTTCAGTTCCCAGGAGAATACCTCCATTGATTTCTGGATATGCTCCGACGTAGTTCTGGAAAATGTAGGAATTTAACGGAGTCTGACTCTGAACACTGTTTGCCAGAAATAACAGTAACGCAGCAAAAAGTAGGATTGGTTTCATATGTGTCTCGTTTTGGTTCTGGTTCAATTTTTGACCAAGCAAAATCAAGTCATACGATGAATGCATTTAAAGCGACAAATCCAGGTTTTTAATACCAGGAAAGGCAGGAAAAAATGAAATTGATGTATTCTAGAATGATGTGAAGTCTGAAGATATTGTAGAGTAACACAGTAGTTTCTGTGAATTGGATAGGGTAGCTTCAGTAAATCTGTAAGAAATCTCTCTAAATATACAATATTTATATATATAAAACAAATGAATATTTAGAAATGATACTGACTGTTAATAACTTGTAAGTATTGAATAGGATAAATTGTTAAAAGGAGATCGATAAAATTATACAGTTAATAGATCAAAACTAAATAGATTGCTTTTCTTTCTTTGTGACTATGTGTCGGGGGAGGATACCACTAATTGACTAAGAATTAAAAAATCTCAAAACCACTCAGTCAAATATATATTCTTGGCAGGTTTGCAATCTTTTAGCCGGTGGGAGCTAATATAATATGTTATTCAGGGTGTAGTAATTGTCCGTCATTTAACGGATCGCAATCCTATTCCACTTTAGGTATAATAAAAATAAGTGACCTTGGAAGGACTCGAACCTTCGACCCGCAGCTTAGAAGGCTGCTGCTCTATCCACTGAGCTACGAGGCCAGAAGAAAGAAAACTGTTGTACCCATAAAAGGCCACAGTTTTTTTCTGGGCTGCAAAAGTACAAAATGCTATTTATTATTAAATAAAAACTTTTTTTAATAGGATTTCTCTTTGAGTATATTACTTTTTTATGAAAGATCAATAAATAGATGTTAGGAGAATATACAACTCGTGTACTCAAAAATACTACCCACTGTGTACAAAACTCATCAACTGGTACTCAACTACAAGAAACTCATTCTAGCCCCTTTGGGTTTTTACATGCTAGCCGGACTTGTTATCTTCCTGGTTTACAGCATGCAAAACAGCCCTCTTCAGGTTGGACTCCCGATTCTTGGTTTTGCCACTGATCTCTTATTCTCCTTTAATTCAACCCACAGTTTCTTTAATTGGTTCCTTCTTTTTCTTTCCCTTATACTTGGCCTTTCGGTCCAACCCATTTTTGCTTCCAGCTGGTTTGCAGTTTCCCGGATTACTTCTCCTGGTTCATTTCTGTTTTCCGACAATTTTGATCTAATGACTGGTGATCCTGTTGAAAATACACCTTCTTCAAAGACTCCACAATCAAGAACTTCAAGTTTAAATGCCGGGAATAAGGGAATGATTATGGTCGCCGATGGAAAGATCATGTTCATCAATAAAGAGTTTTGCCAGATCACTGGTTATTCAGCAGTCGATATTATTGGAAAAGATTTTGTTGAATTCATTGTCCCCCAGGATATCCTTAAATATGCATCATTGATTCGTACCCCTCAGAATGAAGCCCCGGGAATACTCGGAATTGGCTTTACCTGTGAAAATGGGAGGGAGATTGAAGTGTATATTGCCGGGAATAAGAATTCCAGTGCAAATCCAAATGATATTTGCCTCTTCTATGCCAGGGAAAAGGATGTGAATCAAGTCAGCCAGTTATCTGTAACTGATTGGTTTGTTGATTCATTCAATAAGACTAACACCTTTTTCTGGATGTGGGATGAAAAGGAATGATTTATATCAGTCCGAATAGCAGGCAGTTGGTCAGGATGCCGTTAGGAATTCTGATGAATCGGCCATACTTTATGTTCAAAGCGCTGGATAAATCCAACCGTGCCAATATGCTGGCATCTTTTGCCCTTTACCAGGTTACCCATCAGTTTGATGAAGAAATGATGGTGATGGATGGAGATGACGAACGCTGGTTCCGGGTGAAACTTACTCCAAATCTTGATGCTAAAGGCCAGGTGATTCAACATGTTGGAATTGCCTACGAAGTAACCGACCAAAAGCAAAAGAGCCATGAACTTGAATTGAAATGTGAAGAGGCCGTCAATGCAAACCTGAATAAGACAGCATTCCTGGCTAATATGTCACATGAGATACGTTCTCCACTTAATGGTATCCTTGGATTTTCCGAATTACTGGCTGATCCGGATCTTACCACCCATGAAAGGGAACGTTATATAGATATTATTAAAAATAATGGAATTGCCTTGCTTTCAATTCTTACAGATATCATTGATATTTCTAAGCTGGAAGCTGGAAAAATGAAAATTCAGGAAAAGGAATTCTATCCTGCAGAACTGATCCGGGAACTTCAACTTCAATTTGCAAGGGATCCAATGGTTACCCATAAGGGATTATCCTTGAAATGGATGGCCAGTGATGAGCTTTCAGATGCATGTTTAATCAGTGATCCTTTCCGTGTCCGCCAGGTTTTGGTTAACCTTATCACCAATGCACTAAAATTTACCAATAAGGGTAAAGTAGAGATTGCACTGGAACGCTGGGGGGATCGGGCAGTATTCTGGGTGAAAGATACCGGAATCGGAATGGCAGAAGAAAACTTACCTTATATTTTTGATCGTTACCGGCAGGTAACAAGACCTGATACACCAAATCAAAATGGTTTCGGACTTGGATTAGCCATCAGTAAAGCCCTGGTGGAATTACTCGGAGGAAATATCTGGGTAGAATCCGAAGCCGGACATGGAACAGTCTTTTACTTTACTATACCATACTCAACTCCAAAACAAACTGAAATGAGCAACGTGAATTCAAATGAAACCGCTTTCCCTTATGATTGGAAGGGACGCACAATCCTGATCGCTGAGGATATTGATTTCAGCTTTCTTTACATAGAGGCCGTACTCCGCCGTACCGGAGCAAGGGTTCTTTGGGCACAAAACGGACGTGAAGCCATTGAAATGGTGAAAGTCAATCCTAGCATTGATATCGCACTGATGGACATACATATGCCTATCATGAATGGTTATAGTGCCACCCGTGAAATTGTGAAACTACGTCCCGACCTCCCTGTTATTGCACAAACGGCATTTGTTTTACCTGATGATGTGAAAGCTTGTTATGCTGCAGGATGTGCAGGATACCTGGCTAAACCCATCCGTCGGGAACAATTACTCAATACCCTGACAGACTATTTCGAAAAGATTGATCAGCAAATTGCTACTCAATCAGGAAATATGCCGGTATATCGTTCCAAGATCTCCTGAATTAGTAATTAATTCGAAGCCCATGGAATGGCCCATATTGGACTATTACAAAATGAACGCTTTGGAGTTTACTCGTGTACATTGACCATGACTAATTGAAACGCTTACCATTTACTACTACAACTGAATACACTTATCATAAACTAATAAGAGCCGGGCACAAACCCGGCTCTTATGCTTAATTATGATCTGTTTATTCGAAGATTGAATAGGATCTGCTCAACAATGCTTCGAAGTCCAACGAAAGCTGTGAGCACTTCAGCAATTTATATTTTCAATTCAGGCTATAAAAACGAATAGTGGTGATCAGAACCAGAATCCTACATCAATGCCTAAGCGTGGAGCAATTCCACTATAACTGTAATCCCAGATGCCATTATAATACTCATTCTCAGCATCAAACGCCTTTCTGATACCGCCCCCGGTATAAATATCCAGGTTGATCCGATTCGCAAAAGAATATGACCAACCAAATACTACGCCGGTACCAACAGCATCAAATGAATCTGTTTTCCATTCATCATAGCCCATGTTGTTCCAGTAAGTCCTTTCTACCTCTTCATAATTATTCATGATATAAGGGGCAAAATATAATCGATGACTATTCTTTGGATTGATTTGGGTATATACATTGAACTTTAATTGCGCTTCTGCACCAAAACCCCAGAATCTTTCATTATCTGAGTCCTTGAAGTTCATGCCGACATTGATTAGTAAACTTGTAGTGGGTGTGAAAAAATGCTCAAACCCCATTTGAAAGGTATTCCTTGTGAACATGGAAGCTGACACCTTGTAAATGTTCCTGTAAGTTTCTGATGAGGAAGAAGGTTGGGTTTGTGCATTGCTGACATAGGCAGCAGTGATCATTGCAATAAGAAAAACAATCTTTTTCATATAAATGGTTTTTATTTTGGAACCGATATTTATCAAAGGATATGCCACAAGATAAAAGGTTGCATGTGATTTCAACATTATTCTGAACGAATCTACGACTAAAAAACTGATTGTTTGAAATAAAACCTGGTTCATTTTTAGATCATTTTTGTAGATTTTTAATCTAATGCACTATTTACCTGTGATTTAGATGTGATGAAGGTTTTAATATCAAACTCGATAAAAATTTGCAGAGTATACAATTAAGTGTAAATTTGCAGTCCGATTTGCAAAAATCAACATAATCAGCAATTGTCCATCAGGAGAGGTGGGTGAGTGGCTGAAACCAATCCCGTCGCAAGTGACGGGACTAAACTGTCGGACTGGTAACGGTAGAATAAAATAAAAAAAGAAAGCGATTTTTCCATTGGAGAGGTGGGTGAGTGGCTGAAACCAATCCCGTCGCAAGTGACGGGACTAAATTGTCCTACTGGTAACGGTAGAATAAATAAAAGAAATAAAGCGATTTTTCCATTGGAGAGGTGGGTGAGTGGCTGAAACCAACAGTTTGCTAAACTGTCGTACTGGTAACGGTACCGGGGGTTCGAATCCCCCCTTCTCCGCCAAAAGACCAATAGGTCAAAAATATAGTTCGGGGTGTAGCGCAGTCCGGTTAGCGCACCTGGTTTGGGACCAGGGGGTCGAAGGTTCGAATCCTTTCACCCCGACAACAGAGAGAGACTTTTCAGTCTCTCTTTTTTTATGCCTTTTCCGCAAAAAAAATCTTAAAGATGAAAATTGGTGGGTGAGTGGCTGAAACCAATCCCGTTAAAGACGGGACTAAACTGTCGCTGGTAACGGAGGGGGTCGGGGCGGCAGCCCCACGAAATTCACAGCGTGAATGAGTAATCCCCCTTCTCCGCCAAAAGACCAACAGGTCAAAAATATAGTTCGGGGTTTAGCCCCGCATGCAGCGAGATCCGGTTAGCGCACCTGGTTTGGTCCCGTCATCCATGACGGGAGAATGTTCGAATCCTTTCACCCCGACAACAGAGAGAGGCTTTTCAGTCTCTCTTTTTTTATGCCTTTTCCGCAAAAAAAATCTTAAAGATGAAAATTGGTGGGTGAGTGGCTGAAACCAATCCCGAATTAAATACGGGACTAAACTGTCGTACTGGTAACGGTACCGGGGGTTCGAACGGCGCAGCCCTCACGAAATTCACAGCGTGAATGAGTAATCCCCCCTTCTCCGCCAAAAGACCAACAGGTCAAAAATATAGTTCGGGGTGTAGCGCAGTCCGGTTAGCGCACCTGGTTTGGTCCCGTCATCCATGACGGGAGAATGTTCGAATCCTTTCACCCCGACAACAGAGAGAGACTTTTCAGTCTCTCTTTTTTTATGCCTTTTCCGCAAAAAAAATCTTAAAGATGAAAATTGGTGGGTGAGTGGCTGAAACCAATCCCGTCACAAGTGACGGGACTAAACTGTCGTACTGGTAACGGTACCGGGGGTTCGAACGGCGCAGCCCTCACGAAATTCACAGCGTGAATGAGTAATCCCCCCTTCTCCGCCAAAAGACCAATAGGTCAAAAATATAGTTCGGGGTGTAGCGCAGTCCGGTTTAGCCGTCACCAGGGTGGCCCTTTGGTCCCGTCATCCATGACGGGAGAATGTTCGAATCTTTTTACCCCGACAACAAAGAGAGATATTCTCCAAAATTGTGGTCAAAAAAGGTCTCACTTTAACGCGTTTCTGAAAAGACTCATAGGGCCTCCATGTAAGTCAAAGAGTGAGAAAAATGCTTTATCAAACACAAATGATCAGTGGTTCAAGAAGATATATATCAATATTTCATTGTCATCCTGATGGATCTGACTTGATTCTACATAGATATATTGATTACCTTTGATATTTCCAATGTGAGTGTATTTAGGTGAGTAATTAACACCATCATTTGCATCTGAAGTTCTGACAATTACTAAAATATTCTAAATGCTCCAATCCACCAATGAATACAATCTAAATCCCGCACATGGTATTACTCTTGGTGGTACTTCAGCAGTGTTTAAACAAAGCAGCCCGATCCAGAGTGAGAAATTTCCAGGATCCAGTTATCACTATGAATTTATGTTAAATGGTGGAAACCTTTATGCATGTCTCCATTGTGCCCACCATTCCCCTCATCATAATTTGTCACTTCTAATTCGCAGCCTGATCCCTTTGATTGCAAAACGCCTTGCGCATAATGATATTATTGGATTTGATCATGTTCCGATTACCGGATTACCTCCGGCTACTCATGTAGTTAATATTCTTGTCCGCAAATATGGTGCAGAGTATCCAGCTCAGAATGCTGAAATTATGAGGCATTTGATCAATGTGACTCAAAGTTATCATATTTAATGTCTGATGTTTAATGTCTGATGTCTGATGTTTGATGTTTGATGTCTTATGTTTGATGTTTTTGATTTCAGATTTTTGATTTCGGACCTTCCCAACTCATAATATTTACAAATTTAGGCATGAAACTGTCAGTCAGGCGGGTGTCGGATTTTTGATTTCGGACCTGCCCAACTCATTATATTTACAAATTTAGGCATGAACCTGACGGTCAGGCGGGTGTATGATGTCGGATTTATGATTTTGGATTTTTCATCTGCCACTGTGCACCCAGCACCCAGCACTAACCCTAAGTCATTGAACTAGAACGCTATGTAAATTGCAAGTGAATTGGATTTGAGTTAATTTGTGATTAATTTGTGTGTTTTGTGTTCTTTTTTTTCGCCATAATTGCGTTATTTCCTTATTTTCTTATTGATAGAAAGTAATGTAATGAAGCATAAAAATACTTCCACAAATGATCTCAAAACTGGCGGACAAATAATCACAAATATTTAGAGATAGTTTCTAAATGCTTTTTCATGAAGAATTCAAGTCGAAGTCTTCCTTTTGAAACATTTTCAAATTTTCAAATTTTCAAATTTTCTCATTTTCAAATTCAATTTTTGTATTCCTTTTTTTCGAAATTTACATGTCGAAAATTAAAGAGGCTTTAGGGCTTGAATTCTTAGTAAATCATTAGTAATCAAATTATCATAGTTATGAGCGGAAAGACATTTGCCGAAAAAATTCTGGGTGCCGAAGCAGGTGCCATCGTTTTCAGGAAACCGGATATCATCCTCACCCATGATAACACGGCCAGTATCGCAAATACCTTTAAAAAGATGGGAGGTGAAAAAGTGTATGATCCTGATCAACTCCTCATCGTACTTGATCATAATGCTCCACCAACAAATGCTGAATTGGCTAATGATTACCAGAAAATCAGGGACATTGTAAAAGAACAGGGTATCACTAAATTCCATGATGTAGGCAAAGGCATTTGCCACCAGATTATGGCTGAATATGCTAAGCCCAAAATGATTATTGTTGGAAGCGACAGTCATACCTGTACTGCAGGAGCCTTTAATTCATTTGCAGCTGGAATCGACCGGACTGAGACTGCCGGCCTTTGGAAGCAAGGTGAAACCTGGTTTAGGGTTCCGGAATCTATTAAGATCACCTTGAATGGAAAACTTCCTGCCGGTGTATATGGGAAAGACCTGTCATTGTGGATTATTGGAATGATGGGATCAAGTGGTGCTGACTATATGAGCATCGAATACCATGGAGAAGGTGTTAAAAGCCTTTCTATTTCCGATCGTATGACCATTGCCAACCTGGCTTCTGAAATGGGAGCCAAAAATGCAGTTTTCCCTGCCGATGAAGTATTGTCAAAGCATTTCGGTGGACAGGTTAATGGAACATGGGCTGATGCAGATGCAAGGTATTTCAGAGAAATTGAAATCAATCTCAGCGAGTTATTCCCTGTAGTAGCGGCTCCTCACCATGTGGATAATGTAAAATCATTATCTTCTGTTAAGGGTACAAAACTTAATCAGGCGATGATTGGAACCTGCACAAACGGACGTATTGAAGACCTTCGCCTGGCTGCCGAAATTCTAAAAGGCAAGAAACTTCCGGATGGATTTCAATTACTTGTGATTCCTGCTTCTCAGGATATTTACCTTCAAGCAATGGAGTCGGGTATGATTCGTACATTTATGGAAGCAGGAGCTAGCGTACTATCTCCTTCATGCGGACCATGCCTAGGCACCGGACAGGGAATTCCGGCAGATAATTATACCATCATTTCTACAGCTAACCGGAATTTTAAAGGAAGGATGGGGAATAAGAATTCTTCAATTTACCTGGCTTCACCCGCTGTTGTTGCTTATTCTGCCTTAAAAGGCGAGATTGCTGATCCCAGGGAAACAGATGCCGCAGATACATTCCCTTATACAATCGAACAAAGCAAAACTGTTGATATTCAACAGGGCGAAGATAGGTTTGCCAATGGTACCTGGAACTACTCCGACGTTGATAATCTCAACACCGACCAGATGTTTGCTGGCAATCTTACCTATAATGTTAAAAGTTCTGAAGCAGAGAAAATCATGCCTCACTTATTTAAAGGTTTTGACGATAGCTTCTCTGAACGTGTTAAAGAAGGTGATATTATTGTAGCTGGTGCCAATTTTGGATGTGGTTCCTCAAGAGAGCATCCTTCTGTCGGATTAGCTTTTGCCGGAATTAAAGCGGTCATCTGCAAAAGTGTTAACCGTATATTCTATCGTTCTTCAGTAAACCAGGGACTTCCCATTATCCTGCTTCCTGAAGCTGTAGATGCCTATCAACAAGGTGACCAGGTAGATATCGACTTCGAGGCAGGAAAAGTTATTATTGGCGGGAAAGCCTATCATTTTTCTCCGCTACCCGATAAACTCGTGGGAATATTTAAAGCCAAGGGATTGGTGAACTTTGTGAAGCAAGCTACCTGATTTCAGGAAGCAAAGTGATTATAAAGGAGGGGAAATTCTTGTAAGCTTGTGATTATCATCAATTGCAGCAAACCTGAATTTTCCCTCTAATACTTTTTCTTTATGATCATCAAGAAATGTTTCTGCGAAAATTTCAATGGTCACAGTAATGCTTGCATGGCTCATATGGGTGACCTTCCCGACTAATTCAAGTATACTCCCGGCAGGCACTGGTTTTCGAAATATTATCCTGTCAGCAGATACTGTTACCATTTCCTGTCGACAAAACCTTATTGCTGTAATATAGGCAACCTCATCCATCCACTTCAGTACTTCGCCTCCAAAGAGGGTAGCATGGTCATTCAATGAGTTGGGGAAAATAATTTTGCTCTGACGGGTTTCCGTTATGATTTTTCGTTGTTCTAAATCAATACTCATCGCTGGATAGTTGTTTATAATTTTCAAATATACAACTTCGATGAATCCTTTAACAGCCATTTCAAACTTCCTGCTATCCTGCATTGTTTATTTACCTTTGTAGTTGGATTTCTCTATATATAAATGGAATAAATTAGTTGTACGACACAATGAAAATGAAGAAGATAATCTGGTTTGTGGTTTTGATAATTCTTGTCATGGGAGGGATGTGGGTAGGTGGAAATTTTTATCCCAGGTATACTTCAAGATTGATGGGTTTTGGTTTTTTCCTGTTACTGGATATTTCACTCTGGAATGTTTTTATTTCTAATCTCCCATCTAAAAAACAATTTTTCTCAAAACTGTTGAAGATTGCTTACTGGGTGCCCTTGGGCTTTCTTATTTCTTTTATCATTCTTTCATTCATCTGGCCTATGAAAAATTGGCCGGCTATTCTCCGGATTTACTTTCCGGGTATGCTCATCCCCTTATTTATCTGGAAATTGATCCTGGTGATAAGTATGTTACTTGGAGTGATCTTTTCGGCTCTACTCCATTTTTTCCATTGGCTCACTAAAAGTCGTCAGAATAATTATAAACTGTCCCGGTTCATGATTTCCTTTGGCCTGGTGATCGCCACATTGATGTCAGTACTTATGGTTTCTGGTTTTATTTTTTGGGTTTATGACTTCAAAGTCAGGACGATAGAAGTGAAATTGGAAGGGCTGCCCGAAAAGTTTGAAGGATTCAGGATTGTTCAGCTTTCGGATATTCATCTCGGTAGTTGGTATTCAGACCGGCCCCTCATTAAAGCTGTTGAAATGGTGCAGGCTCAAAAACCAGATATGATTCTTTTCACCGGGGATATGGTGAATTATGTCACCGATGAGGCTTATCCTTTCGAACCTGTCCTCAATCAATTAAAAGCACCTATGGGTGTATATGCCATCCTGGGAAATCATGATTATGGCGATTATGTAAGTTGGAAATCGGAAAAGGAACATCTTCAGAATAATGAACAACTGCAGGATTTTTATCATAAACTTAATTGGAATTGTTTAAATAATAGTCATAGCATTATTAAAAAAGATAGTGACTCTATTGTATTGATAGGTGTTGAAAATTGGAGTGCCAAAGCGATTTGGGGGCAGAAGGGTAATCTGGCCAGAGCACTACAAGGTGTTGAAGATGTCAGAACTATGATCTTATTGTCTCATGATCCGACTCATTGGAAAGCGGAAGTAATTCCATCATTCCCAGGGATCGACCTAACCCTTTCCGGTCACACACATGCCATGCAAATGGGTTGGGAATTCGGTAAGCACAGGTGGAGTCCGGCGAAGTGGTTGTTCAACGAATGGGGCGGTATTTATGAGAATAAGTCAGGTAACGGGAATATGCAATACCTCTATGTTAACAGGGGATTGGGACATATCGGTTTTCCCGGAAGAATAGGAATTAAGCCGGAAATTACAGTTATTATTCTGCGAAAAGAATAACCCTGGCAAGAAGCTTAAATATACCGGGGAATACCTGAAAGAATTTTAAAAGCGAACAAATTATCCACAACTATGGCATTCAGTTTTAATGGATTTGATATTGCAATTCACTACATCACAGCATGTTTTGCATACCCTCTTGAATACGGAATAATCCAGCAATTCAACATCTGGCGTTAAATATCCCTCTCTTACCGGTTCATTTTTCATGAGATCGGTACTCAGGTATTTTTTATTACTATCGGAGAAGACAGTTACAACAGCAGCCTCGCTTCCCATCTGGTTCTGTACTTTTAATGCACCAATAAAATTGGCTCCGGATGAAATTCCTACTGCAAGTCCCAATTTTGAGGCAAGTTGCTGTGCCATAAGAATAGCATCTCCATCATGTGAGGTGATGATTTGGTCTAATTTATTCAGCTTCACCAGGTCGGGAATGAATTCATCAGAAATACCCTGGATCCGGTGATTTCCTATTTTACATCCTGTAGTCAGGGTAGGGGATTCTGCAGGTTCAAGTGGATGTACCTTGATGAGTGGATTCATTTCCTTCAGAAAGTGCCCGACTCCCATTACGGTTCCACCTGTTCCTACACCTGCAACAAAGGCATCCGGTTTGAGATCATGTGCCGACATTTGCCAATATAATTCAGGGCCAGTGGTATCGTGATGAGCATCAGCATTAGCCTGGTTAGAGAATTGCCTGGGAAGAAAAATATTGGGTTGCGTTTGTGCAATTTCTTCAGTTTTTCTAATGCTCCCCAGGAATCCTCCCTGTTCTTTTGAAATAGGAATAATCGTTGCTCCAAGACTGCGTATAATATCAACCCGTTCTTTACTCATCCAATCCGGCATAGCAATCTGCACCTGGTGTCCAAGGGCTTTTCCTATTGCAGAAAATGCAATACCGGTATTTCCGCTAGTGGCTTCAACAATGGTGTCGCCGGGTTTAATCTGACCTGTTTCATAGGCTCTTTGCAGAACATACAAAGCCATCCTGTCCTTGATACTTCCTGTAATATTGAATTGTTCCATCTTAGCATACAGAAGTCTGGGTTCACCCTTATACCTGAAACTAATCACAAGTAATGGAGAGTTGCCGACAATTCGCCATAATTCTCTGAACTTTGAAGCTAAGCGTGGATCGCTGATGGTATTACTGATCATAGGGTGGGTTGGATTGAAAACAAAATGACAATACAACTCTTACAGGTCAATAACCTGCCAGGGCAGGCAAATATAGAAAAACTTCTGTGAGCCTGTAAAAACAGCCTAATTCATAAAGAATCTGAATAAAGTACCGGGAAGAGCTCTGTCAATAAGCTATTTTTCAAAGGTGAACCAGGTAGAAACCAGTTCGTCTTTCTGATGCCACTCATCAATATGGATAAACTCATTTGTGTGCTTATTGTATAGATAATCCTTCACCCATGATTTGTGGTTAACAGAAATTTGCTGAAGAGCAATCATCACATTGTCCAGTTCCTTATCTGTCATAGTTGGATGCAAAGAGAGTCTTATCCATCCGGGTTTTTGGGACAGATCACCATGAGTTATTCGGTCGGTGATTTCCTTCGATTGTTCGTAACTCACGTCCAGGAGAAAGTGTCCGTAGGTTCCTGCACAGGCACAACCACCGCGAACCTGAATACCAAAACGATCACTGAGAAGTTTCACCACGAGGTTATAGTGAATATTGTCAATATAGAATGAAATAATACCCAAACGGTTCCTGACATTATCTGCGAGAATATGTAAGCCTGGAATTTTCTCCATTGCCGAAAATGCTGAGAGCACTAATTGGTCTTCCCTCTCACGCATCAGCTTAACCCCCATTTTTTCCTTGATCCGAATGCACATCGCAGTTCTCATAGCTTGCAGAAAACCGGGAGTGCCTCCATCTTCTCTTGTTTCAATATCATCAACAAATTTGAACTCACCCCAGGGATTGGTCCAATCAACAGTTCCTCCACCGGGTTGATCAGGATCCTCCCTTTTATATAGCAATGAATCAAAGATCAGAATGCCGGAAGAACCAGGTCCACCCAGGAATTTGTGAGGAGAGAAAAAGATGGCATCAAGCTTTTCCATCGGATCGGCAGGATGCATATCAATATCAGAATAAGGGGCCGATGCGGCAAAATCTATAAAACAATATCCTCCTGCTTCATGCATTACCCTTGCCAGCTCGTGATAAGGTGTTTCGATGCCGGTAACATTGCTGCAGGCAGTGAAAGAGCCGATCTTCAATTCCCTGTTTTTGTATTTTTCAAGCAGCACACGAAGGTTTTCCGGATCAACCAGTAAGCCCTCGCCAGGAGGAATTACTTCCACATCAGCAATCGTATAATACCATGAAGTTTGATTAGAGTGATGTTCCATATGGGTGACAAATACCACAGGACGCTGTTCTTCCTTGATACAATCCCTGCCATGCTTCAAACCACAGGATTTCAGGTTAAGGATTCTCTGAAACTTTACCAGGGCAGCAGTCATACCAAAACCGGTTGTTACAAGAACATCTGAAGGAGACGCATTTACATGTTTCTTGATGATCTGCTGGGCATGATGATAGGCTTTTGTCATCAATTGCCCTGTTTCACAGGTTTCTGTATGAGTATTGGCTACCCAGGGCCCTATGGTTTGAGTGATTCTGTCTTCAATAGGTTGGTAAAGCCGGCCGCTAGCCACCCAATCAGCATAAACCATAGTTTGTTTGCCATAAGCAGTGGAATATTCCAGTTCATTACCAATAATCCCTTCACGAAATGATAAAAAATGCCTTGAAATATCAGTCATTGCTTCCAGTTGTTTGATTTGTTGCGCAGATATCAACTTCCTTTTTGCTATAAAGACTTCATATGCCTTTATGCTTTGAAAAAAGATGATATGAAGACAAGATTACTATCTGCCGTAAAAGTATCTAAATCCTTGATGCAGATTATTCTCCCTGGGAAATTTCTATCCTGCTAACTTCCAGGTCGCACCCTTCAGTATATAGGCTGATCCAGTTATTATCCTCACGATACCATTTATCCTGTCCGGCCAGGCGAATCAGATAATCAACGCCTTCCTTGGTGCTAATGGTCCGAAGAACAATCCCTCCATTTTTGGCGTTATCACGGCCATAATTGAAGTAAACCTTTGGAATCACATTCCCGACTGCTTTTGCACGAAGCATGACATAGTTATTGTTCTTCAACCGTGGTTCTATGCCCTTGAAATTAAACTTTTTCTCATCTCCGGCCGGAATCAGGATGGTGCTTGTATTCACCTCAAGAATCGAATGATCTGCAATATACTGCTTGATCTTACGAATCATTTCTCCGGGGTATTTTTCATCAGGTTTGATATTTTCTGCTTTTTCGTAGCCTTCAATTGCCTGGTCCAGGATTTTCTGCTGGTATAAACGATCTGCATCTACAATGGCTTTGTCATATTCATCCTTCAATGCCCTGTTCCGCTCATCGAGAATCAGGTTGATTTCAATAAGCTTATCTTTAGGATACTTTTCTGCAGGTTTGATACCTGAGGCTTTCACATAAGCCCTTTTGGCATCTATATAATTCAATTGCGCCAGGTATTGGTCACCTTCTGTGATAGATGCAGAGTATAATTTTTCCTGTTCTTCCTTTTGCTGAACCAATAAGTTATTTATATCAGAGATTTTATCAGACGGATATTTTTCTGCAGGTTTAATGTCAATGGCCTGCTGATAAAGGTTCAGCGCTTCAGAATAGTTTCTTTTTTCAAGATTGGCATCAGCCTCTGAAATGATTCGATTATAACGGTCTTCAATGGCTTTTAATTCAGTTTTTATCGTGCTTATTTTAGATGCAGGGTAAGCTTCTAAAGGTTTTACTAGCAAGGCTTCATTAAAAGCTTTCAAGGCTGACTCAAGGTTTTTTGATGCCAGTGCAGCATCACCTTCAGCCAGTGCCTTGTTATAAGCTTCATCCTTAGCCTGAATCTCAGACAGTATAGATTTTATGGCCGTTATTTTGTCCTTAGGCATGACTTCATCTGTTTTCAAGGCAGCTGCATCTTCGAACCTCTGAAGTGATTGCTGGTACTTTTCTGCCTTTAAAAGAGCTTCTGCATCAGCCATTACCGTGGTATACTGATCATCCAGTTTCTTTTGATCAGCAAGGGCAATATTGATGAACTCTTTTTGCTTTTTTGGATAGGATTCCTCTGGTTTCAAGGTTGAAGCTCTTTCGTAAGGTTCCAGTGCTTCCCTGAATTTTTTCTGATTGAAAAAGAAGTCGCCATCAGCTATGGCTTTCGCATAATTCTCATTATTAATGCGGATGTCATCCAGAATTTTATTTATCTGAGCAATTCTTTCAATGGGATCCTTTTCACCGGGTTTTATTTTTGATGCATTATTGAATGATTCAAGTGCTTCCTCATATTTTTTGGTACTGAAGAAATTCTCTCCTTCATTTATGGCTTTATCATAAGCTACCTGATTTGCCTGGTTTTCTGCTATCAATTTCCTGGCTTCAGTAATTTGATCTGCAGGATATTTTTCTGAAGGCTTCAGTTTTAGTGCATCTTCATAGGCAGCAATAGCAGATTCATATTCCTTTTTGGAGAAAAGTTCATCTGCAGATAGAATGGCTTTGTCAAAAGCATCGTCATTGGTCTTAATAGAGAGGAGAATTTCATTGATATCTTTGATCTTTTGAGCAGGATAGGCTTCAGATGATTTTATCTCCAAGGCATCTTTGAAGGCTTCCAGGGCCAACTGGTAATTCTTGCCGGTAAGTTGCCGCTCGCCATCAGCAATTGCCTTAGTATAGTTTTGATCGGCGGTCTTAATCTGTTCAAGTATGCTATTGATCTCTGCAATTTTTTGAACAGGGTAGCTTTCATCTGAATTGATGGCCTTTGCATTCTCAAATGAAGTCAATGAACCATTGAAGTCCTTCAGTGCAAATAACCGATCTCCCTCTTCAACAGCTTTAGTATAGGATTCCTGTTGCTGTTTCAGATCAGCCAGCAGTTTATTTATTTCAACAATTTTTTCCTGAGGGTATTTTTCTTCCGGTTTAATTGACGATGCCTTGATGTAACCAGCAATCGATTCTGAATACTTTTTTGATTTCAATAATACATCTGCATCTGAAATGGCTTTTTCATAATTATCCTGCAATGCTTTCTCTGCAGCGATGATTTTTTTGGCTTCTGCATTCCTGTCAGAAGGATATTTCTCAGCAGGTTTAATTGATAAGGCTTGAGTATAGGAATCTACAGCATCCTGGAAATGTTTTTCTGAGAATGCCAGGTCACCTTTTGTAATGGCATCAGCATAGAGTTCATCCTTGTTCTTGAGTTCCTGTAGAATTTGATTTATGGCCAGCATCTTCTCCTTCGGATAAGCTTCTGAAGGCTTCAATTCCGATGCTTTTTCAAATTTTGTGAATGCAAGTGAATAGTTTTTGGCAAGCAAGTCTTTATCCGCCAGAAGAATGGTTTTGGAATAATCTTCATCAAGTTGTTTTTTATCAGCTATCTGCTTATTTACTAAAGTGATCTGGTCTTTTGGATAAGATTCGGCTGGCTTCAACTTCAAGGCTGCCTGGTAGCTGGACACAGCATTATTCAGATTTCCTGTCTGAAGAATGGAATCACCCTGTGCAATCAATCTTGAATAATCAGATTCCGTTTTTTGAATTGAATTGAGTTTTAGGTTGATTTCATTGATCTTTTGAGAAGGATAGGTTTCTTCCGGTTTGATGCTTTTTGCCTCATTATAAGTGGCCAGGGCCCTGTCGTATTGTTTTTCAGTATAAAGCCTGTCAGCAGTAGTAATGGCCTGCGTGTACATTTCCTGCCTGGCCTTGGTGTCTTTCATGATCAGGTTAATGGCTGTGATTCTGTCCACAGGGTACTGTTCATTGGGTTTTAACAATGAAGCATTCTGATACTGGCTAAGGGCCTGGGAATAGTTTTGCTGGGAGTAGGATTTATCTGCCTGGAGTATGAGGTTGTCATATTTATCCTGTTCGGATTTGCTTTTTGCCAAAATCACATTGATTGCAGTAATTTTTTCTTTTGGGTAGGCTTCATTGGTTTTAATAGAAGCAGCTTCCTTAAATGCTGAGAGAGCATTCTCATATTGTTTTTCTCCAAATGCGACATCTCCGCGCTTAATAGCATCACTGTAAGTTTCATTCTTCTGCCTGTTTCCCTCAAGAATACCATTTATTTCTGTGATTTTTCCAGTAGGGTACGATTCTTCAGGTTTGAGTTGCAATGCTTTTTCATAGGATGCAATTGCCTCAGGGTATTTTTTTTCTGCGAACCTGGCATCGGCCTCAGAGATCACTTTTTTATAGTTTGTTTCCAGTGATTTCTGGTTTCCTAACAGTGAATTGATCGTCTCTATCCGTTCTTTAGGGTATTTCTCATCAGGTAGGAGGGTTAAGGCATTCCGGTAATGTCCTAAAGAAATCTCATATTTTTTTTCATCAAAGGACTGGTCACCATTATTTATGGCAATGTCAAAAGCTTCCTTGCGGCTGTTTTTCTCCTGAATAATTTTTTCTATTTCTCCTATCTTACCGGTGGCATAAGGGTCGTTGGAAGAATAACTCAAAGCAGTACGATATCCTGAAAGGGCTGCTTCCAGGTCGCCTGTTTTTAAGATGGCTTCTGCAGAGGCAATTGCCGCATCATATCGTTCCTTGTCTGAAAGAACCTGGGTTAATCCTTTTCCTGTTTTATCAAGCATCTCCCTGGGATACCGGGCCTCAGGTTTAATTTTAAGCGCTTCTTCATATTTAACACGCGCATTCACAAAGTCGCGGTTGATATAGAATTGATCTCCAGCCTCTATGGCTTTGTCATAATTAGCCTGGACTGCTTTTTTTGCATTCAGGAAATTATCTATTTCCTGGATCTTTTGCTTTGCTGTTGCATCATTCGGAAGTAATACCGAAGCCTGTTCATAAAGTTTACGTGCATCATCCCTCTTTTCAGCTTTCAGAAGCACATCCCCATCCGCTATCAACTTTTGGTATTGCTGTTTCTTTGAAGCAGCATCAGCTTTTTTTCGATCAGTTTCTGCAATTTTATCTTTAGCAGGTCTTGAATCCGGCTGCACCGCAACTGCCATCTCGAACCAATTTCTTGCTTTATCGAAATTTTCTGCTGAGAGCTCCAGGTTGCCTTTGGCCATGGCATCATTAAACCTGGCAACATCTGCTGGATCAACATAGATTGCCCTGATAGCTGCTAACCTGTCTTTTGGGTATTTCGCAGAAGGATCCAGATCAAGGGCTTGTTCGAATAATTTTTTTGCTTTTGGATATTCCTTTAGTTTAAAAGCGTCTTCTCCTTGTATGACAGCATCTTCAAAGGAAAGATGCCTGGTTTTATCCGATTCTTCGATTAGCTTCTTTAATTCAGCGATTTTGACAATAATCACCTTGTCGCCAGGCTTTAATGCCAGGGCTTTGTTGTAGGAATCGATAGCCTTTTCATACTCATTTGTTTTGCTGAAATTTTCAGCTGAAGTTACCAATGTCGTAAACTCATCATTCTTTACATTTTGGGCCTGCAAGGGACTCATAAAATGTATGAGAAGAATAAAGATGAAAAGAATGAAAAATGTGTTTTTATGGAAAGGGTTAGTTTGGACAAACTTCATATTGTTCTGTTCATTATGCCGGCAAGCAGCTTTTGTTTGGGTATCAGAATTGATTCTGTTTGGTTTTTTAGTTCGCTTTATCAAAAATTGGCTCTGACCAACCTTTAGGTTGGTAACGCTAAAAGACATGTTTTATTTGTATGTTCTGTTTTTTTAACCAGAATGAGATCTCTTAATAGTTAATGGATGACTTTTAAAAATGTCACCGGTTATTCAAATAGGAAGAAATCTGGTGATTTGATACCGACTGATAAATGCATCAACTTGCAATCAATCCATCGACAATGGTAAGTTTTCTGTCCGAACCGTTTGCAAATTCTTCATTATGGGTTACAATCACAAAAGTCTGATTGAATTCCTTACGCAATGAGAAAAACAACTCATGCAATTCTTTGGCATTTGATGAATCCAGGTTGCCTGAAGGTTCATCAGCAAGTATTACTGACGGATTATTCATTAATGCTCGTGCAACTGCAATACGCTGCTGTTCACCGCCGGAGAGTTCTGAAGGTTTATGTGAGGCCCTGTTCGAAAGGTGAAGGAATTCCAGAAGTTCGGAGGCTCTTTTTGTAGCCTGGCTTTTTCCGGAACCTGCAATATAAGCAGGAATACAAAGGTTCTCCAAAGCAGTGAATTCAGGCAGGAGGTGATGAAACTGGAATACAAAACCTATATGTCTGTTTCTGAAATCAGAAAGCTTCTTTTCATTCAGACCTGATATCTCTATCCCATCAATAAATAACTTCCCTGAACCTGGCTTATCAAGGGTGCCGATGATTTGCAAAAGTGTCGTTTTCCCGGCACCTGAGGCACCAACAATCGAAATAATTTCACCTTTGTGTATCTGGAGGTCAATTCCTTTCAATACTTCAAGCGTCCCGAATGATTTACGAATATTTATCCCGGTAATCATACTATTTTGTTGAAGTGCAAAGGTATGAAGATAAGGGAATCAGAACAGAGTATCTTTTTACCTCTTTAATTCCATGGGGTTTCTCATGGATGACGCTTTTTTTTCAATTGCTGATAATCCAGGTAATAAAGTACCTTGAACGAAACAGTATTGCTTTGCGGGGAGTTAAAAGTATTACGGATATTGGTGAAAAAGTCGGGTACAGGAATATTACTGTCAGGAGGGTTAATTGCATTCTTCCATACAATATTCAAACTGCTGCCAGGGGCAAATACCCATGAAAACACCATATCCACAGTGAAAACATTGAAATTGAAATCATGCTTTCCTGAATAGGAGGGGGCTTCGACTGTGTTGCCTTCTGTATTTAAAGTATAGAAAGATTTATAGACTCCTTTCGACCAATAGTGACGAGTATTAAGGTTGATCGATAAATTATTTCTGAAGAGGTATTTTCCGGATAAGGCGTTGATAATAGTTGTAATATCTCTTTTACCAAAAATAATACTATCTATTCCTTGATTGGAAAAATGATGCGCATACCCAACCTGGTTAGCTGTGTAGTCAGAGGTAAAACTATAATTAAAAACAAAATGATTATTGATTCTGAAGATAGGGTGAATACTGACTGCTCGCTGGAAAGTGTGGTTAATGGCTGTATTTGAGACTTCTAAAGTACCATCCAGGGCAAAGGGCTTTCTATAATCGCTTGAAAACCCAATATTACCACTTAAGGAAGTCGGTTTACGGTAAAATCTGCCACTAACCCTGGGCTCATAATAATCATAGGTGGAAAGGAATTCATAGGAAGCATTTACCCAAATAGTCAGGTATTTCATTGTTGAACCATATGATTTCAAATCTATTGATGCCTTTTGTACCTTAGATGTAGTGAAATTGTTTTCATTCTGAAGGACCAGAGAGTTGTGCAAATCTCTCAGGCGCCACCAGGGTTGGTAAATATTGTAGGAAATACTGGCATAGTTCATATGGTAATTATTATACCAGTTCACCCCCATGTCATTAGCATTATAGGTGTCATTCATCATTCCTTTTATGATGGAAAAGAGGAAGTTTCCGTTATATTTTCCGAGCCCGGTATAGAATTTATATCCTACCTCATTCTTGTTTTCTCCTGTTTCGGAAGGGGTGAAAATTTGACTGACCCCTCCGTTGATATTGAGAGAATAAGTATTTGATTTATCATTAAGCTTAATACCGGCAGCGGTTACATTAGCATCCCTGTAATTTTTTGCCCTTACCAGGTTGGTGTTGCTAATAAATATTTCTGAGTTGTTTTTCAGTGCTTGTGCAAGTACAATCATATTGTAATTGCTTGCCGGGTCGGTAAGGATTTTCCTTTGTTGTTCCCCGGTATCCTCAACAATGGCATAGGTATTTGCTGTAACTGCATTGAGTAAACCAATCGCCAGTCCGGAACTGGTTCGGCCGGAAAGTTTAGTGGCATTAATTAACCGCTGTTGCACCGGGTTTTTGATGATTCTTTCTCCATCCATTAATTGACTGGAATCATGAAGAAAATTCAAAGGTGTTTTACCAATTCTCCGGGAATAGAATATATCCCCTTTTTCAAACAAGTCAACCGCTTCATTAAAGAATGGCCGCTGCTCATCATAAATTGTTTCAAAAGCTGTAAGGTTCTTGATTTTATTGTCCGATTGGACCTGGCTGAAGTCGGGCAATAAAGTCATATCAACGGTGAAACTTTCATTGAGTCCAAATTTTAGGTCCATTCCTCCACCAAAAGAAGTTGAAATATCTTTTCCCGGATCATTGGGATAATGTTCGGCAGCCATTGCAAAATAGGGAGTAAGGGATAAACGGACCGGTGGCTCAATATCTGAAATGTTTGTAAGTGTCCCCCAATGGACGAGTTTATTATTGGCTCCCTGTTTTTCGAGTGACCATTGATCAAATTCCCTGTTTCTCCTGAAGGACCGGGTTATTTGTAAACCCCAATTCTGTAAGGATGTTTTAGGAAAACGGAGTGCGGAATATGGAATCTTCATTTCAGCTATCCAACCATCTTCTGCAACTTTCACCTCACTTAGCCAAACACCATCATAGGTATCATCCGTTACCCTGGAATCAACCTGCACCCCTGCAACCGATAAACTAAAGGTGTAGGCATCAAGTTGATTGTCATAGGTATCAAACTGGATTTCAAAATAATCAGCATTCATATTTTCATCATCTCTATTGCCTAATTGCATAGGGATACTATCAGGATATAGATCCGTCATTTTTGCGCCAATATAGATGGCATAATCATCATACAAAATCCTGACTTCAGTCGGGTGACTGGGTTTTGTCCCATAAAGTGGAAGAAATTGTGTAAAATCTATGATAGGGTCAGCATTTGCCCATGAAGCATCATTGAGAACACCATCAATCCTGGGTGGGACTTCACATCTGGCAGCATTCGACTTTTTTCTGTCAACCTGCGCATTTACTGAAAATACTATAAATGTGAAAAAGAAAATAAAAAAAACCTTCATAATACTACTGTTATCGTCAAACTACCTCTTTGAATTGCCTTTAAGGTGTGTAAATATATTTAGGAATTGATATATGCCTGTTCAGAAAACCATTATTTTTGAAAATCTAAAATTACTACTTTTTCGGAAATCAAAACCAATTATCATGAATCTTCACGAATATCAGGCAAAACAAATTCTATCCAGCTTTGGTGTACCAGTTCCAAATGGTATCATGGCTGAAACAGTTGAACAGGCACTGGAGGCAGCCAAAATCATCCAGGAGCAATCAGGGTCGCAATTCTGTGTTGTAAAAGCACAGATACATGCCGGTGGCCGTGGAAAGGGCGGTGGGGTAAAGCTGGCTAAATCTTTGGATGAAGTCCGTGAAAAAGCCTCCCAGATTCTGGGGATGATGTTGGTTACTCCTCAAACCAGTAAAGAAGGAAAGTTAGTACGAAAAGTGCTGATACAACAAGATGTGTATTATCCGGGAGCCTCTGAAACCCGTGAATTTTATATTAGTCTGCTCCTTAACAGGGCGGAAGGTAAAGTTATGATAATGTACTCTCCTGAAGGTGGAATGGATATTGAAGAAGTAGCAGAAACCAAACCTGAAAAGATTTTTCTGGAAATCATTGACCGTAAAGTTGGCCTTCAGCAATTTCAATGCAGGAATATAGCCTTTACACTTGGATTAAGCGGTGAAGCTTTTAAAAATATGGTAAAATTCGTCAAAGGCCTTTATGATACCTATATGGGCGCTGACCTCGCAATGCTTGAAATAAACCCGGTCCTCAAAACCAGCGATGATAAAATACTGGCTGTCGATTGCAAAATGCGGCTTGATCAGAATGCACTTTACAGACATGCAGATTATGTTGCAATGCGCGACATCTATGAAGAAGATTTTGCTGAAGTGGAAGCCGGACAGTATAACCTCAATTATGTGAAATTGAATGGCAATGTAGGTTGTATGGTGAATGGAGCCGGACTGGCCATGGCTACAATGGATATCATCAAGCAGAGTGGGGGAGAACCTGCTAATTTCCTTGATGTAGGAGGTACTGCCAATGCCGAACGCGTCGAAAAAGCCTTCAGGATTATTTTAAAAGACCATAGCGTGAAAGCCATATTGGTGAATATTTTTGGTGGTATCGTCCGCTGCGACCGCGTAGCACAGGGTATCGTTGATGCCTATAAAAACATTGGAGATATTCATGTTCCCATTATCGTCAGATTGCAAGGAACCAATGCACTGGAAGCGAAGGAACTTATCAGTCAATCCGGATTAGCAGTGTATTCGGCTGTTTCCCTTCAGGAAGCTGCTGACCTTGTGAATAAAGTGCTTAATTAAAATTTATCAACCAGAATTTCAACGAGTTAGATATTCTGTTTACTTCACTCTATCCCCGGAAGAAATTGCCTTCCGGGGATTTTTTTATAACCAGTAAGAGACATGGAGATTGCCTGAAAATGCTATTTCCCGAAGAATCCAGAAATAATTTACTCAATTTCTGGATTCTATTTCCCAAGGAAGCCTTGGTGGATTTGGTTTCCCGGGGGGGGCTGGGGTTGGGGGGGGGGGTGGGACTTGAATTCTATTTAAAATTAAACAGTCTTTTTCGAAATTTAATCAACCTCTAAGAGTATTTCTATTTTCTTTTTCATCCTAATCATAAAAATGTAATTTTACATTATTCACTCCTTGAATGCAATACTGCAATGGTCCGGGGTTAATAAAATCTAAAGATAGAAAGCTTTTCAAAAGTTAATGAACCATCATTAATCATAACCTGCTTAACATTCAGGTCCGGAATAAAGTAAGAGTCAAATATTAAAAACTTACTAATGAGACGAGTTATACTGCTCTTTTTCGTTTTTCTTTTTCAGATGTCATTTTCCCAGGCACAGATGCTCAATATTAGTGGCACAGTGATATCATCAGACGATGGCACTACCATACCTGGTGTGTCTGTTCTGATAAAAGGTACTACCAGGGGAACTACAACGGATATTTCAGGAAAATTTAAACTGGCAGGGGTCGATCCTTCTGCTACTCTGATTATCAGTTGCCTGGGTTTTGACAGGTTGGAAGTGATTGTGCAAGGTAAAACAGAGTTTGCAATTCAATTAAAGTCATCAGTTACCCGCCTTGATGAATTTGTTGTAACTGCTCTCGGAGTAAAACGACAGAAGCGGGAAATCGGGTATTCAACTGAAAAAATAGAAACCGATGATATTACCAGGGCCAGTTCTCCCAATGTCATCAATGCAATAGTAGGTCGTGCTGCCGGGGTATTGGTATCGCAGAATGATGGGGTAGAAGGGGGGTCCACCCGCATCACTATTCGCGGAAATAATAACCTGAATGGGAATAATCAGCCTTTAATAGTGGTAGATAATGTCCCGATGGAAAATACACCCGGCCTTGAAAATGTGGGTCGTGGAGTAGATTGGGGCAATGGAATTTCTGACCTGAATGCACTGGACATTGCTGAATATACTATTCTTAAGGGAGGTCCTGCTTCAGCTCTTTATGGAGCCAGGGGAGCCAATGGAGTGATCCTGATAACTACAAAAAGAGGGAAGAAACAAAAGGGCTTAGGGATTGAATATAATGTCGAACATAAAATCTCGCATCCATACAGGTATCGGGATGTACAGAATAAATATGGTCATGGCGGGCCTATCTCTTTCCTTGAACCCGCATTTCCATTGGATGATGAAGGTAACCCCGGCTACCCCGGGATTTATGGCACCGATAAACTGATTATCAACCAGGAAGGTACAACCTCTACAACTGCCGAGGAATTTGGTTATTATGGTTCTGCTGTTTCCTGGGGGCCGGAAATGAATGGTCAACTTATAAAATGGTGGGATGGCGAAATGAGAAACTACTCCCCGCAACCTGATAATTATAAAATGCCTTTCCAGGATGGCTTCACACAAACTCACAATATCGCTGCCAACGGGGGCAATGAGAAAGGATCTCTGCGCATATCCCTGACACGGCAGGATCATAAACCCATTATCAAAAACAGCAATTTCGACAGGACAACAGTCACAGTTGGAACGACTCTGAAAGTTTCAGAAAAACTAACTGCGGATGCCACACTGACTTATGTTAAGTTTAACAGATTGAACAGCCCTGTGCTTGGTGAAGATGGAAATTCTTTCAGCAAAGGGTTCCTTTATTCCTGGCCAAGAAGTTACCAGGGAATCGATATGAATAATTATGAGTTGGAGGATGGATCAAGAAATTCACTGGAAGGATATCCATTCTTATATGTTGATCACTATATCTGGTGGAATTATTTTAATAATAATACCATCCTTAACAGGGATAAATATTCCGGAGCCCTCTCCCTGAACTATGATATCACTCCTTGGATGAACCTGGTTGGAAGAGCCGGAAGAGATTACACCATAGAGAATATTGTAGCTAAAAGTAAACCTGTTGATGTGCTGGGATTGATGAACGGAGCCTATTCCAGTAGCTTGTCAAGGAACTATAGCGACAATTTTGAAGTAGTACTTAGTGCAAGGAAAGAAGAAATCTTCAATTCGAAGTTGAATGTAGTTCTCACAGCAGGGGCCAACCGCTGGGATAACAATTATTACAGTATCTATGGGCGATCAGGAAACTGGTACTATCCAAATATGTACACCTTCTTTAATTATACTGCATCGACCTACCTGGTGGATGATGATGGAAACATCATGATTGATGAACTGGGAAATAGCGTATCTGATATTGTTGCAATAGAAGGACTCAGCAGAATCAGAAATAATTCAGTCTATGCCTTCCTGAACTTTGATTATAATCATTATCTCTTTCTCGATCTGACAGGACGCAATGACTGGTCGTCAACGCTTCCACTTAACAATAATTCATATTTCTATCCTTCTGTTTCCCTAAGCTTTGTGGCATCTGAAGCCTTTAAACTGCAGGATCACCTGCCCTGGTTTAACTTCCTGAAACTCAGGGGAGGTATTGCCCAAACAGCCTCTGGTACAGATCCATATCAGACTGCTTTCTATTACACTACCCGATTCTTCAGCGGACAACAAGCCTCATTTTTCCCGAACCTGATACCACCCTATGCCCTTAAACCTCAAAGGGTAAATTCCTATGAAGCAGGCGTGAATATGGGCTTTTTTGAAAACAGGATTGATGTAGATTTTACCTATTATTATAAATACTCATTTGACCAGATTCTTGACCTTCCGCTTCCATCAACATCAGGTGCACAGGGAATAAGAATTAATGAAGGGATCCTTTCTAACAGGGGAGTTGAATTTATTCTGAATACAGTCCCTGTTCATACCAGGCATCTGATTGTGAGAGCTGGATTGAATTTTTCCAGGAACCGGAATAAAATCATCAGCCTGGGGAATTATTCAGATGTATATGAACTGGCTGATATTTGGGGATTGAATGGCCCGGCCATGACTTTGCAGGAAGGTGACGATTATGGAACCATTACCGGCTACGATTATGTCTACAACGAAAATGGGGAACGTATTCTGAACGACGAAGGAACCAAATACCTCATAACTGATACCCGGGTGCCTATTGGAAATGCTTCTCCTGATTTTACGGGAGGAGCCCATGCTGAAATTAGCTTTCATGGTTTTAAACTATTTGCATTGATTGATACCAAATGGGGAGGCGATATTTATTGCGGCTCCTATGTCATTTCACTTCAATCGGGTCAGAGTCCCTCAACACTGCTGGAACGCGATGGAGGAGGCTTGCCTTATACTGATCCTGAAGGAAATGTCAGGAATGTAGGTGTGATCCTCGATGGGGTTTATGCGGATGGCAGAAAAAATGATAAAGTGGTTCATTATTATTATAAATACCTGCCCAATGCAGGAGGTTGGGGAAAAATCATTTCTACACCCGGTATTCTTGAAAATTCCTGGGTGAAAATGCGGGAAATATCTCTTGCTTATGAGCTGCCTGCCAACTTCCTGGAGAAAACCAAGGTCTTCCAGAAACTCAGTCTTAATATAACTGGAAGGGATTTATTCTACATCTATACTACACTTCCCGATCATCTGAATCCTGAAGGAATTATGGGGTCAGGGAATGCCCAGGGTTTTGAATGGGCCTCCTACCCGGGCGTTCAGTCAGTAACATTCGGATTAAAAGCCAGTTTCTAGTTTACTTTATTATCAACCCCTACCATAGCAGAAAAAATCTGAACAATGAAAAAAGCAAGGTTTTACTTCTTTTTCCTGATAATAATCAACCTTTTAGTTTCCTGTTCCCGGGATTTTGAAGATATCAATACCAATCCTCATGGCTTTACCACGGCTTCTGATGGATCAATTTTCAATGGTATTATTGAATCATTGGTACTTTCAGGCAATGAACAATTCTATATCAATAATGAAATCCTCTACAAACAGTGTCAGCTCGCTGCTTTGACCCAGGATGCCTGGGGAAATTTTACCATTGGCACAGAGGAGATGTGGACCAATTATTACGCGGCCATGCCTTCATTCAGGGAGTTGGAAAAACGATTTGACGAAGCCACTCCATCTGCTTCCATGAATAATATGAAAGCGATGCTGATGATCACAATGGCATACAAAACTTTTAAAATGACGGATGTTTTTGGAGACATGCCATTTAGTAAAGCGGGGTATGGATTTCAGGACCTTGACCTGGTTCATCCGGCATATGATACACAAAGAGATATTTACCTGACTCTCCTCAATAACCTCAGAATAGCAGATTCTTTGATCAACGACACAACCATGTAGTGGAACCTTTCCTCAGTTTTAAGAATTTTGATAAGCTCTTTGCTGGCGACATGCTGAAATGGAGAAAACTTGCCAATTCAATGCGATTACGTTATGCAATGAGGATGGTGAACCGTGAGCCCGAACTGGCAGGGGATGTGATTGCTGATGTTATTTTGAACAATCGTCCGGTACTTATTGGTTATGATTTCACCAGCCCGTTGCTTGAATCAGCTTGTCTTTGGCCAATCGTCAGTGGTTTTAAAAATGAAAGCCTGAATTGGTCCTTCAGGGAACATAATGGATTGAGGTTAGGTTCCAATATATGGAAACAATGCTCTTCCACTGATTCACCAGATGGCAGCGGAATATTCGACCCCAGGCTCTATTATTTCTTTGAGCCTGATGGTAAAAATCTTTGGACACCTTTCCCTCAGCAGCCGGAAGCAACCACTCCATCCTCAGGAGGCATCCCTTATGCCACACTCAGGGATGATGGCGTTTATTTTTCATTCAAAGGAGAGAATTGTAACTATTCCCCCTTCAACTATTTCCTGATTCGCGATGAGGATTTTATGCCGATAATTCTGATGACGGGTGCAGAAGTACATTTTCTAAAGGCAGAAGCTTATTTCAGGGGTATTGGTGTGCCAACCGACAAGGATATGGCTGATATCGAATATATGAATGGAATCAATGCTTCTATTGACTGGTGGGGTGCTACTATGTCGGGTTCAAAATTGCCTTTGTCGGGATTGAAATTCATTGATATGATTACTGTTCCGCAACAACTCAGTGCCGCTTCCGTCCTGAATCATTTTGGTTCCTGGAATGCAGCCAGTGAAGAAGAAAAGCTTACCTTTATTTATACCCAAAGCTGGCTGGATGCTTTCCGTCAACCCTGGGAAGCATATGCCCAAACCCGGCGTACAGGGATGACTCCACGGGAAGGGCCTGCTATCAACCATTTCCGTTTACCTTACCCTCCTTCAGAAAATATGTATAACGCTGAAAATTGTGAACAGGCTAAATCGCACCAGGGAGGAGATTCCCCACAGGCTAAAATCTGGTGGGCGTTATAGATACGTGATAATAAATGCAATTATTCAAACCACTTAAATAACAATCCCATGAAAACATTTACCCGATCATTGAGGTTCATACTGATCTCTTTTTCTTTGATTTCCAGTATGATGTTGTTTGCACAATCGAATCAGTACCTGCATTTCGATCGTGTGGATGACTATGTAGTCATTGAAAATGGAGCCAGTTATATTACGAACTCAACCCAGGGCATTTCAATGTGCGGATGGTTTTATTCTGATGACCTTTCCTATGGCCAGGGAATGATGGGTTTCAGAGGAGGAGCTACTGAATTTTATATCATTCAGATTGGGGATGGGAAACTGGAGTGCAGATATAAAAGTTCGACAGGGTTTTATGAGTATGTCGGACCCGTTAATACCATTATTCCACAGGTATGGCAGCACCTGGCCTGGGTATTTGACGGAACGGCAATAAAACTGTATGTAAACGGCACCTTAAAAGGGTCAAAAGCTGCATCCGGGGTGATGACAGACGCAGCAGTACCCTTTGCAGTGGGGAAAAGCATTCTCGGTGGTTTCAACTTTGTTTTTGGAGGAAGGTCTGATGAAGTATCTGTCTGGAAAAAAGGCCTCACCCAGGCTGAAATCCAGGATCTTATGAACAATGAACTTACTGGCAATGAAACAGATTTGCAGATGTATTACAAATTCAACCAGGGAGTACCCGGAGGAAATAATATCTCTATCACAGAGCTTATTACAGAGATATACGCACCTGACCGAAACGGTGACCTGATGAATTTTGCCATGAACGGCCCCACTTCCAATTTTAATGGCACCCTTGATTCAACGTACCAGGCCATTTCATTCCCGCAAATCCCTGCCAAGCTGATCAGCTATCCTCCTTTCACATTGGATGCCACAGCTACTTCCGGCCTTGATGTGGAATATACACTGTTATCAGGACCTGCAACCTCAGTGGGAATGTTGTTACCCTAACCGGGGATACTGGCAGGGTTTATATCGAAGCTTCCCAGCCAGGAAACACTCAATATGATCCGGCCGATCCTGTAATCAACTCTTTCATGGTGCTGGATCCGAATTTGCATGTTCCTGAAATTGAAGTCCGTTGCCCCCTGGCCGGGGATGTGTATGTTCCTTCTCTCTCCCAGATTCAACTGGCAGCCATCAGTTCTATTTCCTACCCTGATCTCTTCCATGTTTCCGGACTCCAGTTTAAAATCAATGGACAAACGATCCAGGCTCAGGATTTCTATAACACACATTATACTGCATGGTGGACACCCCCTTCATATGGATCCTACTCCTTGCAGATCTTATCAACCAACAACTATGGCGCAACATCTTCAAAAACCGTAAATATTGCTATTGTTCCTACTGCTGACGATATGGAGGTGGAAGCTGTCAGTAATATCCTGCTAAATACTTATATTGCTACTGCTACCGTTGAAGCCGAATTGCCTTCCTACCTGGGAGCATTCGATAAAATTACAGCTACTCTTGAGGTAAGATGCCCTTCCGGTGGATGTGGTGAATGGGACAGGGTAGCCAGCGTGGATGCCAAAGGCCATGATGGCAGATGGTTTGAGATAATCCGCTATATTACTCCCTACGGCGTTCCTTGTGCTCACACCATTGATCTCACGGATTATATGTCCATCTTACAGGGAAAAATTAGTTTCAGGGTCAACTGCGGAACACTTGATAATGGCTATCTCTATTTCCTGACACTGAATTACAGGGAAGGAACACCGGCTCATAAATACAGCTATCTGACTCAAGTCTGGAAGGAAATTTTCCCATTCGGTGATTATGCCAATATGCAGCCTGTCGATACTTTTGCTTATCAATTCCCGCCAAATACGGTTGCTTCTAAGCTGAAACTTGTTTCAACAGGACATGGCTGGGGTACACTCAATACCAGCAATGCCGCGGAGTTTTACAATGCTACTCATAAAATCTGGGTGAATGGAGCGAATACTTTTAACCAGGTGAACTGGACTGATTGTAATCCCAATCCTGACGCTTGTCAGCCACAGAATGGAACCTGGTATTACGACAGGGCCGGATGGTGCCCGGGTTCCATTGCCAAGTGGTTCGACTTCGATCTCACCTCTTTTGTAGGTGGTGGTGATCTTGAGCTGATGTATAAATTCTATGATCAATATGTGGATCAATGCCATCCAAATAATCCCAATTGCGTGACCGGTGTGACTTGTACCGATTGCTCGGATGGCTTCAACCCGACTCTTGATGTAGCCTGTAACCTGGTATCATTTGCTGATAGCCCGTTTATTGTTGTGGGGACTGAACCAAGCAGGCGGGTATTCGGACTACTTACTGTTTCACCAAATCCATCCTCTGCAGTGTTCGAAATAAAAACCTCTTCAAGTGAGCCTTACAGGAATTCTTCTGTTTCAGTTTATGACAACAGGGGCAAGTTGGTTGTCCAGATGCCCTGGGATGGGAGCGATTCGCAAATTGATCTGAGTAATCATCCCAAAGGACTATACCTGATGAAAGTTGTAACACCAGGATGGAGTGAAATAAAGAAACTCATCCTTCAATAACTATTTACTGTTTTATTCACATATCGCCCTGGTAATAGGTTCAGACTATACCAGGGCGATACGCATTTATGACAGTATCTTGAGTTAGGTGGATTTATTTAACTTTGCAGCCTTAACCAAAACAGTTTTCATGCAGACCGCAGAGAGAAGTTCAGGACACGACCCTTCAGAACATGTAATCTACAATCGTTGTTTATTCGCATATGAAGCTGCAGCCACCATTGTAGGGGGTAGTATCATTGAGTTGGGTAGCGGAGAAGGATATGGGATCAGGGTGCTTTCACCGAAATCAAGCCATTACCTTGCAATTGATAAATTCGATACGGAACTGCCGGATGATTCAAAGGTTGAATTCAGGAAAATGCTGCTTCCCTCACTTAAGGGTATTGCTGATAATACTTTTGATTATGCAGTGACCTTCCAGGTAATTGAACATATCAAAGACGACAAAACTTTTATTGCTGAGATCCACAGGGTGCTCAAACCCGGAGGTAAACTGCTTGCCACTACTCCAAACCGTAAAATGTCACTTACCCGGAACCCATGGCATATTAGAGAATATACTGCTGATGAACTTAAAGCCATGATGCAGAAAGTGTTTTCCAGGGTCGAAATGAAAGGAGTTTATGGGAAAGAAAAAGTGATGGAATACCATGAGCAGAATAAAGCATCAGTAAAACGCATCACCCGCTTTGATCTTCTGAACCTCCAATATCTCCTTCCACGACAAATCCTGCAAATACCTTACGATTTGATGAATCGCCTGAACCGTCGCAGGTTAATGGATGATAATAACAGCCTGGTGAAAGAAGTAACAACTGCTGATTTTTATTTAGATATGGCGCAGGATAGCTGTTTTGACCTTTTTGCAATAGCAACAAAATAGCTTTGTCTGTAAACTGATAAGAAGAGGTTTAACCCTCGCTTTCAATTTACATATATAAATATTTTTATTTGTTTTATATATTGATAATCAAATTGTTTGATTAAAGTTTTTATGTTTTTAGGCTATCAAAGGCTTTCAGGGTTTGTCTATTGGTTAAACTAATGTATATTTGAGCCAACCGAATATATTATTAACCAATCTATACACATTTATGAAAAGAGTTTTACTTGCTTTAGCTGCTTTTATTGTGGCTATTCCATTAATGGCCAGCGAGGCTGACCTCAAAATTCCTCAACTCGATGCCAGCCAGAATAACCTTTTGATGCTAGGTTTCATGGTATGCCTTCTGGGGCTTGTATTCGGATGGTACCAATTTATGAGGGTTAAGAAGCTGAAAGCACACCAAAGTATGCTGGATGTTGCCCATATTATCTTTGAGACCTGCAAGACATACCTGATACAACAAGGTAAATTCCTGCTGATACTTTTCGTATTTATCGCTGCCTGTATCGCTTTCTATTTCGGCTACCTGCAGCACACCAGTGTTGGCGGGGTATTGCTGATCCTTTCATGGACTGTTATTGGAATATTAGGTTCTTATGGTGTTGCATGGTTTGGTATCCGCATGAATACTCTTGCCAACAGCCGTATGGCCTTTGCTTCCCTTGAAAGAAAGCCGCTCAAATTGCTGAATATTCCTTTGGATGCCGGGATGAGTATTGGTGTTTTATTGGTTTCTGTTGAGCTTATCATGATGCTTATCATCCTGCTCTTTATCCCCAGGGAATTTGCAGGTGCTAGTTTCATCGGGTTCGCTATCGGGGAATCCCTGGGTGCTTCAGCCCTAAGAATTGCAGGGGGGATCTTTACCAAGATCGCCGATATCGGAAGCGACCTTATGAAAGTTGTTTTCAAGATTAAAGAAGATGATCCCAGGAATCCTGGCGTTATAGCTGATTGTACAGGTGACAATGCTGGTGATAGTGTAGGACCTACCGCCGGACGGATTTGAAACTTATGGTGTTACCGGTGTTGCCTTAATTAGCTTTATCGTTCTGGCTGTTAGTAATGTCGCTGATCAGACACAACTTCTTACCTGGATTTTCGCCATGCGTATCCTCATGGTAATTACTTCAATTGTTGCATTTTACATCAATAAGGCATTCAGTGATATGAAGTATCGTACTGCTGAAGATATGGATTTTGAAAAACCATTAACTTCACTGGTATGGATTACCTCTATCCTTTCTATCATTGTGACCTTTGCAGTTAGCTACTTTATGATTGGTTCCATGGGGAATAACCTCTGGTTCATCCTTTCCATCATTATTAGTTGCGGAACACTTGGAGCAGCCCTCATTCCTGAGTTTACCAAGATATTTACCAGCCCGAAATCAAGTCATGTTAATGAAATTGTAACTGCTTCACGTGAAGGGGGTGCATCATTAACCATTTTATCAGGCCTCGTTGCAGGTAATTTCAGTGCTTTCTGGAAAGGAATGGTATTTATCGTCCTTATGTTTATCGCGTATGTTGCTTCCACAAGTGGCCTTGATTCCATGATGATCTATCCATCAATTTTTGCATTTGGCCTGGTGGCATTTGGATTCCTTGGAATGGGCCCTGTAACAATTGCAGTTGATAGCTATGGCCCGGTTACTGATAACGCTCAGAGTATTTATGAACTCTCTCTCATCGAGGAGAATAAAGAAGCCAAAGTAGAACTTGAAAAAGAATTTGGGTTCAAAATTGATTTTGAGAAAGCTAAACACTTCCTTGAAGCCAATGATGGTGCGGGAAATACCTTCAAAGCAACCGCTAAGCCAGTGCTAATTGGTACTGCAGTTGTGGGTGCCACTACCATGATTTTCTCCCTGATCCTTGTTATCAAAAACAAGTTCGGTATTGAGCCTGAAACGATTCTCAATATCCTCAATCCATTCACAATACTTGGATTCCTTGCTGGTGGTGCTGTGGTTTACTGGTTCACCGGTGCATCCATACAGGCTGTTACCACTGGTGCCTACAGGGCCGTTGAGTACATTAAGAAGAATATCAGGCTTGATGAAACCGCCAGTAAGAGCGCTTCAATAGAAACTTCGAAAGAGGTTGTGAAAATTTGTACTCAATATGCCCAGACAGGCATGTTCAATATTTTCGTGGCGATTTTCTCTTTTGCATTGGGATTTGCTTTCCTGGCAGGTTACCGTGATCTTTCCTCTGCTGATCCTGCGCAAATGTATGCAGCTACTTCCTTCTTTGTTAGTTACCTGATCTCAATAGCTGTTTTCGGACTCTATCAGGCAATCTTTATGGCTAATGCCGGCGGTGCCTGGGATAACGCTAAAAAGGTGGTTGAAGTTGACCTGAAAGAAAAAGGTACTCCTCTTCACGATGCTACCATTGTTGGCGATACCGTAGGTGATCCTTTCAAGGATACTTCATCTGTTGCTTTAAACCCGATTATCAAGTTTACTACATTATTCGGATTACTGGCCATGGAGATCGCTATTTCTGAAGACTTCTTCTCAGTAGCACCTTATGTTGGATTAGGCTTCGTTATCGTTGCCCTGTATTTTGTTTACAGATCCTTCTTTAAAATGAGAATACAAAAAGGTTAATCCTTCACTGAAATTTGAAAGTCCCGTTAATTCTTTCGGATTAACGGGACTTTTATATATCCAGGTATGCTGATTTCCAGGGAGTTATTTCGTTATGAAGAATCCTTTATTCAACATTCCTGCCTGATGATCACAAGGCTTATTCTTTATTAAAGCGCTTCTTATATTCCCTTTTTCCATCTACCTGCACCTCGAAAAAATACCTTCCGGGTTTCAGATGACTTACATCCAGGTTTGTCAGGCGATTCTGAAGATTCAGGAATTCATGCTTTTCCAGGATAGCATTTTCTGATCCCCTAATCAGCACTGTGATGTCGGTCGGACGTGAAGCCACACAGTCAAATTCCAGCTTTTCTTTTACCCGTAATGGATAAACACTGAATGCAAACCGGTTGATGAGAGTGTCATAAGAATAGGAGGGCGTAGCGCTGAAAGCCAGGTGCTGACCACTTCCACAATCGCTTTCGAAGTTATACAGAAGTCGCCCTTGCATATCAAGAAAACGCAGAAAACCATGTCCCTGTTCAGGTTCGAACCAAAACTCCAGGCCATTTCCTGAACTGTCGCTAAGATTGAATTCATAACAGCCTTCCACTAACTGCACCGTATCATTATAAAGGGTATTCGCTTTCATGGTATGCGATTCCCGGATATAATGGATACCACCAAAGGCATCCATAATACTCAGTTTGTTATCTTCCGGAGATGCATTGGTCCTGAATTGAACAATCATCTGATTAGGAAGGACTACAGGTGAAGGAAAAGAGACTTTCATCTCATTATCTGCTTCATAGCCATCGCGTTTCCCGTTGGGCAAAACCAGTTTAGCAATGAAAATGTTAGTTCCTTTCTTATATCTGACGGCACCTTCGAGCCATACATCAACGGTCTCATTGAACCTGAGGCTTCCATGCCAGGTATGTTTCCTCAGGGAGTAACCTTCAGTGCCATAATAAATGACCAAAGACCTAAGGATTTCTGAGCCTTGATTCCTTATAATAATATGAGGTTCAGAGCAGACAGGGTTCAGTCTTCGAAGGTTTTTTTCACCATTCGGACTGAGGATCGCTTCAATTGAGACATCATGTGATTCATTTGGCTTCCTGTACTGAATCAGGTATGATGCGATACTTTCATTGGCTTGAATATTGCCGGTTGCCTTGTAGGGCTCCATATCAATATCAAAGCTGTGTTCCTTTTTGCTGATATGCATATCAAATTGATCAGCCTCCTGGAGATCACCGGGACACCAGTTTCCACGGTCAAAAATCCATGTGCCTCCTTGCGGAAACAATGGATTATCGCCACATTCCTTCCATAAACTTCTCCTGTCGATCAATTGACCGTCAAACTTAATATCCCTGTACCTTGAACAAAATTCGCTGCATCCTTTTGGTTCATCCATTCCGTGGCCTGTTTGCTGAATCCTCAGCCTGGCAATACCAGCCCCTCTTTCAGGTTTGAAGGACTTCGGGCATAAAGAATCCTCAATATTTACGGTTGCATCACCGTATCTAAAGGAACCTTCCCACATTTTTGTAATAGATAAAGGGTTTGCAGCAGGTCTCCCTCCAATCACATCAAAATGAATGGTAAGCGACCATCCAACAGTGGTAGGTTCATAGCCTGAATGCATGTATTCAATTTCGACGCTATCTCTTAAAACACTTGAAAAATCAGTGACATCAACACTCCAGCCCCATTCCCATCCACGATCGAAAATACTTCCGTAAGGTGTTAACATCCTGCCAAGTTCAAAATTCAGAGAAGGGGAATCTTTCCCTCCCTGTCGGCGAAGGTATATATGGTCAAGGTAATCCCAGTGTGCACAAGGCATGGAATCAGGGCAACCTAAAGTCACAGTCATCCTGATTCTGCGAATATCTTCCTTATTTCCAGGGAACAAACCCCAGGAGAGATAAGATTTCTCTCCTTTTGCCGGATCAGTAGTAACCAGTACTTTTTTATGGGTTACCACACGGATGGTATCAGGGCTAATCGCATAGGTGGAATGCAAAAGAAATAAACAGCTAATTATGAGTAGTACTTTCATCTGGTGGAGTTTTAATGGGACCCTCCAGGTCGATTTTTATCAGACAGATGGAAATTGTCCCGTTTTTTTTAAATATTCAGCAAAGAAAACTAATTTTGCCCCGCTTCAGGCATATCAGGATAACTTTTAGACATTTCAAACATTGACATCATGGGAAGAGCTTTTGAATTTCGCAAGGCAAGGAAACTTAAACGTTGGGGAAATATGTCCCGGGTTTTCACTAAATTGGGTAAGGATATCGAAATCGCCGTAAAGGCAGGTGGACCGGACCCTGCAGGGAATGCAAGGCTTAGGCTGCTCATTCAGACAGCCCGGAGTGAAAACATGCCAAAGGATAATGTAGAACGTGCAATTAAAAGAGCTATTTCCAAGGATTCAAGTGATTATAAAGAAGTTGTTTATGAAGGATATGCCCCTCATGGAGTTGCAGTAGTTGTTGAAACAGCTACGGATAATACAACCCGGACTGTTGCCAATGTGAGGAGTTGTTTTAATAAGTGGGGAGGAAGCCTCGGAACTATGGGAATGACTGATTTTCTCTTTGACAGGAAATGCAGTTTCAAAGTAGCACTAAAAGAAGGGATTGACCTCGAAGATCTGGAACTTGAGCTCATTGATTTCGGGCTTGATGAAATATTTACCGATGAAGGGGAGATCATGATTTATGCTGAATTCACCAAGTTTGGTCCCATTCAGAAATATCTTGAAGATAATAAGTTTGAGATCAAGGCTTTTGCTTTCGAGCGAATCCCCAATGACACAAAGGAACTTAATCCTGAACAGCAGGCCGACGTTGAAAAATTACTCGAAAAACTTGAAGAAGATGATGATGTAATTAATGTATTTCACAATATGCGATAGTGAACCAGGTATTCCCCTGGCTAGCAGCAAAAAAAATCCTGCCCTTGTAATTAAGGCAGGATTTTTTATTGAGGGAAATAGTTATCGGATAAATAATAACTCCCTGTATTTAGGAAGTGGCCAACGTTTATTATCCACTATTAACTCAAGTTTATCTACATGATACCTGATTTCCTCAAAATAGGGGAATACTTTATCAGAATAGGCAATAGCCCTTTCACGAGCATGTTCAATTTTATTGGCTGCCCTGCGTTCATCCGTCATCTCTGAAATCAACTGCTCAATTTTTTCAATCGATACAGAGATATCCTTAATTTGAGCGAGCCTTCTGGCAGTGAGCGTCTTAAACTCTACTTCTCCCAATAATCCTTTCAACCCGTTTACATTTTCGATTAACATCGACTGGTATTCAAGTGCTGTAGGAAGAATGTGGTTGTTTACCAGGTCGCTGAGTACTCGGGCTTCGATCTGAACCTTTTTGATGAATAACTCAAGACGTACCTCTGAACGAGCCTCCATTTCAATATCAGAGAAAATATTTGCTCTTCTGAAAAGGCTCTTTGATTGTTCACTCAGGTAAGCATCATAAATCAATGGAACGGACGATTCAAAATCCAGCCCGCGTTTTTCTGCTTCAGCTCTCCATTCATCGCTATAACCATTTCCTTCAAAACGAATGTTCTTTGATTGTTTAATGAGTTTCCTAAGGATCTGAAGAATAGCTTCATCCTTTTTGAGCCCTTTTTCAATTAGTTTATCCACTTCAGTTTTGAAATCCATCAGTTGCACTGCAAGCGCTGTATTCAAGGCAGTCATTGCCGAAGCACAGTTTGCCGAAGATCCAACGGCCCGGAATTCAAATTTGTTACCAGTAAATGCAAATGGTGAAGTGCGATTTCTATCGGTATTATCCAGGAGAATTTCCGGAATCTTTCCTATGTCCAGTTTGATTACCGTTTTTTCGTCAGGCGTCATTTTTTTATCAGAAACACGTTCCTCAATTTCATCCAGTACCCGGTTGAGTTGCTGACCAAGGAAAGCTGAAATAATGGCTGGAGGAGCTTCATTGGCACCTAACCGATGCTGATTTCCTGCTGACGCAATAGATGCCTTCAGAAGTGCATTATGTTTATGGACGGCTGCCAGTGTATTTACCAGGAAAGTAAGGAATTGCAGATTTGATTTAGGGGTTTTACCGGGTGAAAGCAGGTTAACCCCCGTGTTGGTAGCCACTGACCAGTTGTTGTGTTTTCCTGATCCATTGATACCGGCAAAAGGCTTTTCATGCAACAGCACTATGAACCCATGCTTCCTTGAGACCGTGCGCATAAGCTGCATTATAAGCAGATTGTGGTCAATGGCAAGGTTGGTTTCTTCATAAATAGGTGCAGCTTCATATTGGTTAGGGGCAACTTCATTATGGCGTGTCTTTACCGGGATCCCCAATTTGTAAGCTTCAAACTCAAGTTCTTTCATGAAGTTCAATACCCTGCTTGGAATTTGTCCAAAATACTGATCTTCCAGCTGCTGATTTTTGGCAGATGCATGACCCATTAATGTGCGGCCTGTAAGTATCAGGTCAGGACGGGCACTATACACAGCTTCATCAACCAGGAAATATTCCTGTTCCCATCCCAGGTTACTGATTACCTTATTAACATCTTTGTCAAAATACTGGCAAACTTCAACAGCTGCCTTATCAAGGGTATGTAAAGCTTTAAGCAAAGGCGTCTTATAATCCAGTGCTTCCCCGGTATAGGAAATAAAAATAGTTGGAATGATCAGGGTGTTGTCCAGGATAAAGGCCGGAGAACTGGGATCCCAGGCTGTATAGCCCCGGGCTTCGAAAGTGTTTCTTATGCCTCCGCTGGGAAAACTGGATGCATCAGGCTCCTGCTGAGCCAATAATTTTCCTGAGAATTGTTCAATCGCCTGACCACTGGCTGAAATCTCCATGAAAGTATCATGTTTCTCAGCTGTGCCTTCTGTTAAAGGTTGAAACCAATGAGTATAATGGGTAACACCATGACTCATTGCCCAATTTTTCATTCCTGTCGCTACCTGGTCGGCCATCTTCCGGTCAATGCGGTTGCCTTGTTCTATAGCTTCAATAACTGCAGCATACGCATCCTGGGAAAGATATTTTTCCATCTTAACCTTGTCGAACACAAATACACCGAAAAAATCTGAAATTTTGTCAGAAGGAGGAATCACTTCCAGTGGCCTCCTCTTTAACGATTCTTCAATCGCCTTAAAACGTAAAGTTGCCATAATGAAATTATTTTTGTGCAAAAATAGAATAAATTTTTAAATATTAAAAATAATAGGGGGTAAGTTAAAGAAAAACATATAAATATTCTTTAGTACCCCTAAAAAATAGACTATGTATTAAAAAAAAAGAATAATAAAATAGAATGTTAGGGTATTTCATGAAATATTAATTTCTTGGATATATATCCCATTTGCGGATAATGAAACCCTATCTTTTAATCCCTATAAAGCTTAAAAGTTGCAGTGAAAAGGCTTAAAAAGATGCTTTAAGCAGGCTAAAAAACATAATAATTGCTAATTAATTAAAAATAAATGTGATAGCAGTAAATAAAAGTTTATCTTTACCGGATAATAATTTAAAATCAAACACAACATGAGTAATGGAACAGTAAAATTCTTTAACAATTCTAAGGGATTTGGATTTATTAAAGATGACTCTAACGACAAAGAGTATTTTGTACACGTATCTGGTTTAATTGACAATATCATGGAAAATGACCGTGTATCGTTCGATATCCAGGAAGGTAAAAAAGGATTAAACGCAGTAAATGTTAAAGTGATTTAATATATATTTAGAAGATAATTCTTTGTAAGCCTTGCTCTCGCAGGGCTTTTTTTTTGCTCCAGAATCAATTGATATCTGATAATGAGACTTGTTACCAAATTCTGAGAGAAAGTGATTTCAACCTATTCCTGATTTTTAACCTGATGGATTCATAGTTATTGAATTCATGAACATATAACTTACGAATTACTATCAGGTCATGAAGTTCTTTTCCCATCTCTATAACCATATTTTTTTGATAATCAGTTAGTGGCTCATCCAAAAGGGAACTTACCATAGGAAGTATATACATTTCTGTCTGTTCAATATAGGATTGGGCATTCTCCTTACTGAAAACAAAAAGGTGAAGGTCGGTGAGGTTACTGATACGGTCGGCAAGTTTAACGATACGGGCTTGAGCAGATCCACTCCTGAGTAGAAATTCAAGGTATTCCTTTTTTGTTTGTAGTTGCTTATTCCTTGAAAGTTCCTTCACTACTTTCACAACTTCCGGCCCATCTGCATCAATAATGGAGAGCTCATACTCGGTAACCCGGGTTGAATCTTCCAGTAAGTCATGAACAATCGCAGCTTTTAGAAGCACACTATCAATAAAATGATAATCCATAAGTATGGTCATGGTAGCCAGACAATGCCTGAACTGGTTTCCACCCACTTTCCTGTGATGCTCTATTAATGCAGTGGCCTTCTGTATCCATGGTGCTAACTCCATATGACGTAAGGCGTTCATCTCCTGGTTTTCCATAACTAGAACCTTTCCTTATTGATTACGGAATAAATAAAACAAATAGAGCATGACTAATGATAGTGCCAGTACAATACAATTTGTAAAAATAATGGAAATACTATTAATCTGTATTCCATAAATTAACCAAAGTGTGGTTGCAAATGAAGCAATAAGGAACATGGATAAGGAGACATCTTTGATGGATTTTGATTTCCATGTCTTTATAACCTGTGGAAGAAAAGTAGTGCAGGAAAGGACCCCCGCTGTGATACCAATAATTTCAGGATTCATCGCTAGCTATGGATAAGGTAAGACGAAGATAAATGATAATGATGAGAGCGCCTTATTTTAGCCGGTGAAAATAATCAGAGACCTTCATTCTATACGGCTTCTACCACACTTTATCGCTTCATGTGCACTATTGACCGAAAGGTAAATTATATAAATCAGGAAATCCTAAAATGATGCTTCTTCTTTTTGCTTTCTTCTTAATTCAGCCAATGCCATACGAATAGTGCCATAAGGTACTTCACCATTGAAAAATTCGAAGTACTCCTTTAGTGTAGTCGTCTGAACAATCTTTTTCTTGGCCTCCTCAACTTTTTGAAGTTCTTCCAGGCTAATGAATCTGAAGACATCGAGTTTGATTCCTTTCTCAATAATGGCAGCCAGGTGTGAAAAGATAGTTGTAGTGCTGAGCTGACGGGCTAAGGCTATTTCTTCAACAGTTAGACCTTTATTGAGCATTTCAAGGGTTTCCATGAAGGTAGCACCTTTGGCTTTTTTATGAGAACCTGCTGATTGATTGATAATTGAAAGAATTGATTCTCCGTATTTATCAGCTTTAACTGTACTTATTCCTGTGATGTCCATCAGCTGAATTTGGTTTCGTGGCTTCTCCTCAACCAATTCATTTAAGGTAGTGTCATTAAATATAATATAAGGTGGTACCTGCTCTTCCACAGCCAGGTTTCTTCTTAGTAATCGCAACCGGTCTCTCAATTGATCATCAGGTGAGACTTCCTCAGGTAGCTGAATATCAAAGGCTTTAAGAAAAGAGCGTCTCTTACCGATAGATTTTTCAATGATAGGTTTAGGTTGAACTAATTCGATGCTCTTCTTCCCAAATACAATGTCCTTCCCATAAGGAGTTACCTTAAAGTTAAAGTTATCATCATAGGCCATTTCAAATACTCCGAGGTTGAGCATCTGTAGTATATACGACTGCCAATCATAAAAGCTGATACTGGCTCCGACCCCATAAGTCTTGAGTTTATGGTAATTATTATCTAGTACTTCAGCTCTGCGGGAGCCTCTCAGAACATCTATCAGCATGTGGACTCCAACTTTCTCTTCTAATCGCAATAAAGCAGAAATCGCTTTTTGAGCTAAAGTCGTACCATCAATATGTTGCCTGGGTTCACGGCATACGTCGCAATTCCCACAGTTTTCTTCAAATGCTTCTCCGAAATAGGTGATCAGAATCCGGCGTCTGCATACATCAGCTTCTGCAAAATGTTGCATCCTTTGAAGCTTTTCAAGCTGTAACTCACGTTGCCCGCTTTCTTCAGCAAACTGCCTTAACATTATCAGATCCTGTGTGCTGTAATATAAAATGGTGGTTGCCGGTAACCCATCCCGACCTGATCTTCCAATCTCCTGGTAATAGCTTTCAATATTCTTGGGTAAATTGTTATGAATGACCCATCTCACATCAGGCTTATCAATTCCCAGTCCAAAAGCAATGGTTGCGCATATCACCTGCACCCGGTCATTAATAAAATCCTCCTGTACCTTCTTCCTGCTTTCATTATCCATCCCTGCATGGTAGTAAGCGCACACTATTCCTGTTTCCTGCACCAATGCAGAGACTTTCTCTGTTTCTTTACGACTCAGACAATAAATAATCCCTGATTGTCCGGAATGTTCACCAATGAAACGGATGATTTCCCTGTACTTATCCCGTGATGCAAGACCTGCCCTCACTGATAGGCTTAAGTTTGGCCTGTTGAAGGAAGCAATAAAAGTAGAAGGGTCGCTTAGCCCCAATTGTTTGATGATATCTTTTCTTGTTATTTTGTCAGCAGTGGCTGTAAGCGCCATAATCGGAACATCAGGAAATTTTTCCTTCAAGGTGATTAGCCTGGTATATTCCGGTCTGAAATCATGTCCCCAGGCTGAAATACAATGAGCTTCATCGATGGCAAACATCCCTACATTCAAATGGCTGATCATCGATAACTCATTCAAAGCCCTTTCGGGAGACATATAAAGAAGGTTCATCCTTCCTTCGTGGCAGGTATCAAGGATATTCCTTTCCTGGGTTGCTGAATGTGAACTATTGAGACTTGCTGCCTCGAATCCATTTGCCCTCAGGTTATCAACCTGGTCTTTCATCAGGGCAATGAGCGGTGAAATCACCACCACCAGTTTCCCCATAAGGAGTGAAGGTAGCTGGAAACAGAGTGATTTTCCTCCACCTGTAGGCATCACCAATACAACATCATTTCCATTCAGGCATTGCTGAATAGCTTCTAGCTGAAAAGGACGGAATTGCTCGTACCCGTAGTACTGTTTGAGTAATTGATAAGCTTCTTTCATAATAAAAGGATATGCAAACGTAACCAATAATTGAAAATTATCTGAATAATAATGAATACCGTTGCAAAGATAAGAACTTGAAAACTGATTGATATCATTGTTAATATCTTATAGACTGTTTAAATTTCTTTAGTTCTTAATTCTTTAGAATTCAGAATTCAGGAGTCAGAATTCAGAATTTATTGAATATCTGTCTATTTGTCGAAGAATGATTATTCCGTATATTCTGATTTCTGGATTAAAGAAACACAAGATGGTTATCAATAATTGAATTTTTAAACATACTCTTAAAGTATCAGATTCATATAAAAGGACGTAAAATTTTAAAAAAACATGTCTAACTTAGCAAGTAAGGTGGATGATGAACAACTCGCAAACCATGTTTCCTGCTTTAAAAAGTAATCTTATGAAATTGAATAGCTTCAAGTCACTCCTTTATTTTCTTTTCATTTTCCAATTCATGTTTCCTGCTTCATTTTTAAGGGCATCCGTAAAGGATACTCTGTTGATCAATGAAGGCCTGGCCCTCCCTATGGCCAGGGGGACAACGGAAACCATCCTTCTGACCAATACCATTGAAGCTGCCCTGGCATTAGGAACATGGTCAGTTCCTAAAGAAGGAGATGAAGTTTTGCAACAGGATGGGAAAAAATATGCATGGAGCAGGGTCAAAGCTGGGAGTCAGGGGTGGTTTAATTTTCCCACCCGGGGTGTAAATTACCTGTATACCACCTTGGAAATGGAGAAAGATACGGTGTTGATTATCAGTCTTCAGGGCAATGATATGGTATATATAAATGGAGCTGCGCGCACCGGGAATGTTTATGGAACCAGCGATTCCTACGCTGCCTGGGAAAAAGACTGGAATTTTGTTACCATACCGGTGAAACTCAAAAAAGGGAAAAATGAATTTATCTTCAGGGTATCCAGGGGAAAGATGAAAGCTAAATTATATGCGCCTTCCTCATTATGCCAACTTATTCCAAATGACCTTACACTTCCCGACTTTCTCATTGAAGAAGAACCTGCAATGCCTGGCGCCATTGAAATCATTAATTCAACAGCTTACCCCCGGACTGACCTGGTTTTGGAAGTGATAGATATGAATGGGAGTTGCCGGACTTCGACAATTCCTGTCATTCAGCCTTTTTCAGTCCGCAAATGTGCATTCCTGTTCCCCGAATATTTATATAAGGAGAAAGGTGAAGTTCCGGTTAAACTGCAGTTAAGCAGGAAAACAGGTAACAGGCTTGAATTACTGGATGAAGTGAGCATTCAATTAAGGGTAATGGACAAATCCGAAAATCATAAGGAGACATTTCTAAGTAAAATAGATGGAAGCGTACAATATTACAGCGTAAATCCTCCACGAAATTATGACTGGAAAAGCCCTACAGCCTTAATCTTTTCAGTACATGGTGCTTCTGTAGAGGCTATTAATCAGTCAGGATCCTATTATCCCAAAACCTGGGGCATGATTGTTTCACCAACAAACCGTCGCCCTTATGGGTATAACTGGGAAGACTGGGGGAGGATGGATGCACTTGAAGTGCTGGAGATTGCTACTTCAAAGTTTCCCATCGATAAGAGCAAAGTTTACTTAACCGGGCATTCCATGGGTGGACATGGTACATGGCATCTCGGAGCAATGTACCCTGACCGATTTGCTGCTATTGGGCCCAGCGCAGGATGGATCAGTTTCTGGAGCTACCGATTTAAAGATGTCAATCTCAATGATTCTACTCCTGTTAAAAAAATGATTCGCCGACCTACTTCCCCAAGTGAAACACCATTATTTGCTGAAAATTACAAGCAATTAGGGGTCTATGTGATTCATGGTGAGGATGATGATAATGTATTGATTGATCAGGCAAAAATGATGGTAAACAGGCTTGAAGAAATAGGTCATAAAGATTATCAGTTTCATTATCAGCCTAAGGCAGGGCATTGGTGGGATGAATCTGATGAGCCAGGTGCAGATTGTGTAGATTGGCCTCCAATGTTTGATTTTTTTACCCGACATACAATTCCTGCCAATGACCAGGTACTGAATATTGACTTCCTGACATCAAATCCCGGTGTTTCATCCAGAAATCACTGGTTATTGATTGATGCACAAACTGAACAGCTGTCAATGAGTGAAGCTCATCTTAAGGTGGAACCCGGCCAGGGGAAGTTTTCGGGTACAACCTCGAATATTGCGAGATTGGCATTGGATCTGGATATCGTCTCAGGTAAAGAAAAGATTTGGATTGAACTGGATAAGACCAAAGCTTTTGAAGTCATAGTGAAGCCGGGACAAAAACAATTATGGCTTGAATTGTCTAAAGGGAAATGGAATGTTGTCGGTGAACCTGACATGGCATTGAAAAATGCTAATCGGTATGGTACATTCAAAGATGTTTTCAAAAATAGAATGGTATTCGTATATGGAACCCGAGGGAATGCTGAAGAAAATACATGGGCTTTTGATAAAGCAAGGTATGATGCAGAACGGTTCTGGTACCAGGGGAATGGGTCTATCGAAGTAGTAGCAGATACCGATTTTGATACCCTGGCTTTTGCAGGCAGAAATATCATCCTATTTGGAAACCGGGACACCAACAAAGCCTGGGATCTGCTGCTCTATAACTCACCTGTGCAGGTTACAAAAGAATCTGTGAAAGTGAATGATGAAATCTATAAGGGAAATGACCTTGCATGCCTGTTTGTAAGGCCCAGGAATGGAGATGAAATTTCACTTGTCGGGGTAGTTTCAGGCACAGGCCTCACTGGTATGAGAATCTGCACACGTTTACCCTACCTAAGTCCGGGAATCGGCCTGCCGGATTGTACTGTTCTTAATGCCAGGGTTATGACTGGGGGTGAAGAGGGTGTGATTCTAACCGGATTTTTTGGCCTGGACTGGAGCGTTGAAAAGGGTGAATTTGCCGGGAAAAATTAAGTGCGACTAAGGACATCGGAAGATGATTGCTGTTTCTTTTTTCGCGAGTTCAGAAGAAAGCGGATCAGATAGTAGCATAGTAAACCAGCAGGTATAGCAAGCAACATCCAGGCAACTATTCCATAAATACTCAGGATTCCAAGAAAGCCGATCCCATGCAGGATGCCCTGGTCAAAAGCATTCAAAATTAAATGGAGTTGGATTTTATGATCCTGAGCCTGGAAGAGGATTGCTCCAAAGCGTATCAAAGGCAAAATCAGTATAAGCTGAACCGGTGCCAGTACCCAGTTCAGGGATTGTATAATTGCAAGATTCTGTCTGAAAAGTGCAGCAAACAAAACACCTAGTAAAGTTGTGGTTCCAATAATTGGAAAACAACCCACCAGTATCCCAATAGTCAATGAAAAGGCAAGTTTTTCATTTGAAAAACCTTTGGCTGGCAATACTCTTAGTGGAAGTAGTATTTTATGATATATCGAATCTAAAAACTTCATTGGATGGTCATCTGCCCTTATATACTACTGCATAAATAACTGATTCCCAGCGTTAAATCATGATATGGTTTCAATAGGAGGGAACCTGGATCCATGAAACCTTAAATTCTTATTCCACAATAAAGGTCTCAATTCCATAGGCTCCGATTGGAAATATTACGGATCCTTCTTTGGGAAGCAATTCCTTTGCAGGGAATTCAAGCAAATTTGCGTGATGTGCTTTTTTCAGTGGGAGAAATCCTTTGAAATTAAGCTCGGTGGGTTCAGGTGAAATGTTGTAAACCCTGAAAGTAGTACCCTTCCCATCTTCCTGCTGTTTCACAGTAGAAAGTATTAAGTCGGGTGATTGGGTGGAGAAAAAGCTAAGCTCTTCAGGCAGTGATGCCATAGAAAAGGAATTAGGATCGGTTACTACATATAGGTTTTCATTCGCTTGCTGTGCATTCCGGAATCCGTTTATCCAGCCGGGAGCATGTGTGAACAAGGAGAAACTGAAATGATGGTCACCTGTTTGCAGGTATTCATTTCCTTCTTCATGACAGCTCCGCCTTGAGGATAATAATATAGGCTGAAGAATGAGTTTTTTTGAATCTGGATTGCTTGGATCAATATAATCTACAACTGCTACACTGGAACTTAAACTGGCTCCCCATTGGCTATTGCTGGCACTTATCCAGTTACCAATTCCTCTTGGATGAATTTCACTGCATTTTGTTGTATATCGCTCTCCCGCAGCTCCGTCGAATTCATCAAGCCCAACATTCAGAACTCCAAAAGGTACTTCGTAACTCAATTGATTTTCCTGCATTTTCAATGGGAATGCTATTCTATACTCCCGGTACAATATTCCTTCATAATTTAAGAGTGATAGGTTAATATCGATGCGTTTTATTTGATGATAAAACCTGAGGGATTGCTCAATCATAGCATTTTGAATCGGTTGCCTGAGTCTGAATTCAGTATAGACATCACCATTTTCCATACAAACCCATTGAGATGGATAGTTGGATGCCTTATCAAGACCTTGCATATCCACTTGCTGAATATCTGCAAATTCCCCCGCACCGGTTCCTTCTGAATGAAGTGTGAAAACTTCGGCACCCTTAAAAGTTGTAGTATCCAGAATTTCCTGCTTCAACACTTTATCATAGAGAGAAGCGATTCCACCTGCGGTTAATTTCACTGAGTAAAATTCATTCTCAAAGGTACCTGTATGCTTGTTTTGATCGATGGATGATTTCTTATCTGAAGCTCTGAGATAATAGGTTTTATAGCCTATAGAGGGTACTTTTTCAGCCACAAAACATAGTTTTGCAGATCGGATAGAACCATCACTATATTGTTTTATATCACTTAATTGACAGGGTTTTATATTTCCGGATGCATCCTGAACTTCAAGCTGCCAGGCATACGCCGGATCCAGGGAAACCGGGACAAAAACCGGGTCAGAGCGTTCCCAGCTCACACTATTAAAGACGACTAAGGGTATCATTGAATTTCTTTTCAATACTATCCTTGAAGCGATGTCCTTAAGATTTGAAAACAGTATTTCTTCAGCAAGATTCCTGGCATGATAATACTTTTCCTGGAAGAGGGCATCCGTAATGTCGCCATGTTTACCACCCCAGCCATGATCAGGGTAAATGCGTGATTCCCATGCTTCATTGAGCTTATCCACCGGGTAATTTCTGAAGGACTGATTTGTCCAGGCATTCGCTGTTGCAAATTTTTCAGCAGCAGTCAATAGGATGTCCGCCTCCCGGCTGGCTTTAATGGCTTTCTGATGGGTGGGTCCATGAATATAAAGCCATACTGCCGGTCTTTCTCCTTGATGTTTAGGAATGATCGATGCATTGTTGCTGAATTCATTGATGAAATCCGGTGTCAGTGCAAGTTTAATCTTCGGTAATTCAATAGGTATATAATTGCCCTTTTCATCCTGTATTTCCGTGATCTGATTCCAGTCCCTGATTAAATGGCTATAGTCTTTGGCAGGACTCATATCCCAATCAGAAAACAAAGGAATGACAGGATTATCGGCATTGGGTTCATAGTATCCTTTCCAGCTCATTGAGTTTTTAGCAATGTACTCAGCTGCTTCATAAAAATTTCTTTGCAGTGGGGTGAAATCTGTTCCATAATGACCTGCTGAATAGGTGGTTACAAATGAGCCATCCGGGCTATACCATTTGAATATTCCTTTTTCCATGCGGCTGAGGGCCAGGAAATTCGTTCCCGATTTTTGTAGAATTTGTGGCATCTGCAAGGTCCGACCCGGTACATCCTGGTTCCAGTAAGTGTTGGCAGTATAGCCGAATTCCTTCTTTAGCCACCGTGCTCCAAAATAAAACTGCCTGCTAAGGGCTTCACCTGAAAGAATCTCTTCATAAGGTTGGGTATAACTTGAGCCACAAGATAAATTCCCGCTTTTTAGCAGGCTTGCGACTAGACTTTTTCTTTCAGGATGCCTGGTGATATACTCCTTAAGCATCAATGCATCTTCGATATCAAACCTGTATTCAGGGTCTGTTTGTGCTTTATCAAAAAGAGGTGTGAGTAACATTGTATCCCTCAGAAGTATGCATTTTTCAGGAGAATCCATCCATGCAATGTCCTGGTGGCTCGAATTCATGAGGTAAATGGTTCCTTTTGCAAGACCTGAACCTGCAAGTGCTTTTAACGAACTCACTGTTTTCGGCTTATACGTCCTTATCGCATGGATTTCGTATGAGTTCTCTCCTTTTATTACATCAGCCTGTAATAATGCCTTATAGGTGAGCCTCGTGGATTTTCCTTCTGCATCAATGGATGGTAAACTCAGGATTTCACCATACTCATCGGAAATTGCAACTGATGCTCCAACGGGAATAGCTTTCTTTAATGATAGTCTGCAGATTTGATTCCCTGATTCATCAGTCACATTCAGCAGGTAGGATTTCTTATTGATTTTCACAGAAACGGTTTTCCCTGCATATGTTTTAGGAAGCTGCACCTGGAGTTGAGGACTGGATTTCGCCCCGCTGATCAATAGTTTAGCCCAGGAATTATAACGCACAGATTCCTGTAAATAGGAGAAGGCATCAAGTGCTTTATAGATGATGATCCAGCTATTGCTTCCTGATGCTGATCCTACTATTTTAATATCGAGAGGTTTTCCTGGACTTAACCAGCTATTTGGTGCCCAGAGTGACATATATCCATGAGCATCAGAGTGTTGATCCATTTCAACAGTGATAAAGGCAAGGATGCCTCCATCTTCCGACTCCAGTTCAAATTTCTCCCTGTTTCCTGTGGGGATGATAAAACGCTTGACTCCATTGATATAAACATCAAATGTGGCGGAAGCATCAGTCATATCTATAGCAGCAATCCACACGAAACCTGAGCCTTTCTTTCCTGGTTCTACATTCACTTCTGAAGTTTGCCATTCAATAGCCATAGAGCCATCGTTGCAGCGGGTAAGCAAAGCATCTGTAAGATCATTCCGGAAACTATGATAACTGAAATCATTGCCTGGCAAACTTCTGACAAATCCTTCTTGATATTCCCTGGTTTTTATGGCAAAATCTGTCAGTGCCATGGAACGGTTGTTTTCTTGAGCCTTTCCTGTAATTCCTGATAGCTGCAGGAATATTATCACCAGATAATAAAGCCTTTTATGAATCATACCTTTAGTTTGAAGTTGGGAATTATTGTAAATCCAGTCAAATTGAACCCGATTTTGCAATCCTTACAAAAATAAGCAAATAGCATATCAGCCTTCATTGTCAATTCTTATTACTTTTAACTACCTCTTTAGTTAAAAATAATGGAAGTAGCAGGAATTAATGAACTTAAACGATCTCTGGGAACCTTGAAAAGCAAGGAATTAGTAGAGATATGCAGCCGATTGGCCCGATACAAAAAGGAAAATAAAGAGTTAATAAGCTATCTCCTTTTTTACAATGGGGATGAAAATGGTTTTATACAGGCTGTAAAGAATGAGATTCATCAAGGGTTTGAGAATATTAATAGCAATAATGCTTACTTTTTCCTCAAAGGATGCAGGAAAATCCTGAAAGTCACTAATAAATACTGCCGTTTTTCAGGTAAAAAAGAAACAGAGGTTGATTTATTGATGTATTATTTGAAAACTCTGAAGGAAACGGCTTACTCTTTTGATTCATCAGTGACACTTGGGAAATTTAAGGAACGGCAGGTGCTGAAAGTAAGAAAGGTGATTGCAAATTTGCATGAAGACCTGCAGTTTGATTATAATTTGGAATTAAATAATATTGAGTCATAATGGTATTTACCCTGGTTGTTGATAAAAACTGGTAGTAGTTATTAACAGTCTATTGCGTTTCGCTGCATAGTTAAATAATTTTGATTCTTCTATTATTAACATTAATTATTACAGTTTTCATCAGAGTACCTCATTCCTGTTTTACAAATTGATTCAGGACATTTAGAAATAAGAATTGTGTCAACCAGGCAATTTTATTGCCCAAGGTTTGGACTTCCATTTTAGTTTATCGTATTCATTATTAACTATTTAATTTTTTACTATCATGAGAAATTTACTTTTCATCTTCCTGTTTATTCAATTATCAATTCCCTGTCTTTACAGTCAGTTACCATGGTCGCAATTGGATTCATTCATTGTAAAAAGGCATAATCAAGCAAATAATCAAGTGGTTGAGATAGAAGTCCCGGGAGTTCTGCCGCTTCTTTTCAGGATGCCTGTTGCGACCATAAGCCCAACCGCAGTGTTGCTTGATGATGTCCCTGCTTACAGTTGGTCTTTTGGCTGTGCAAATACTGTGGGGGCAATGGCTGCCGGATATTACGATAATCATGGGTATCCCGGGTTATATACAGGGATTTCAAATGAAGGCCTCATGCCTCTGGATAACATCCTTTGGGGCACAGTGAATATCAATGGAGAAATCAGGAACCAATGTCCTCTGAGCGCTACTATGTTGGGACTGGATGAAAGGCAGTCTTATGGCCATGTAGATGATTTCTGGTACCAATACCATCATTACGGACCTGATCCTTATATCAGTCTTAACCGGAACCGACATACAGATGAAGATTGTACAGGGGATTTTATGGGTTCCAACCAGTCGGCTTTTAGCAATGCTGATGGAAATACAAGATTCTTTTTTCTTCCGGATGGTGCCCCTTTATATGACTATACCGGGAATGAGCCGAATCAACGGGATGGTTGTCATGGCCTGCGCCTGTTCTATGAGTCAAAGGAATGTATGCTCATCGAAAACTATACACAATTGGTTGCCGGGATGTATGGCAATGAAACTGGTTTTACCTTCAATCAGTTCATGGAAGAGATTGATAACGGAAGGCCGGTGTTAATTCAATTAGCAGGTCATTGTGTACTTGGCTTTGGTTATGACCAGACGGGACAATACATTTACCTGCATGATACATGGGATTATTCTGTTCATTCAATGGTTTGGGGTCAGAACTATGCCGGCATGCTCCACTGGGGTGTAACCGTGCTCCGGCTGGTTGCAGATTATGAACCCCCATTGGCTGATTTTACAGCCTCTTCATTGAGCATTTGTGCCGGGGAAATGGTTCAATTCCAGGATTATTCGCTTTATTCTCCAGAAAGTTGGGACTGGAGCTTTGAAGGTGCTCAAAATCAAACCTCAGGTGAACAACATCCCAATGTAATCTATCCTGAACCTGGCGTATTTTCTGTAAGTCTCACCGTTACAAATGCGTATGGGTATGATTCGAAAATAATCCATTCACTGATTAATGTAGGCGAACCTTGTTACTGCCTGGTAAATGGAAATGGTGAAGTATTTATTGAGGAGATGCGATTTGGGAATATTATCAGTTTGACAAATTACAGCCAGGGTGGCTATTCAATGATTGAAAATCTGAGTACGATGGTGTATGCAGGCCTACGCTATCCAATCTTAGTGCGGGTTTCGTCTGAAACACCTGGTATCAGCAAATGTGGGGTTTGGTTGGACTGGAACAGGGATATGTATTTTGAAGAGAATGAGTTAATAGTCTTAGATAGGGCAGGAGCGGGTTTATATACAGGCATTGTCCTGGTACCTCTCAATTCTGTTACAGGAAGGTCTCGTATAAGGGTCCAGGTAAATAATGACTCCTTTTTCTGTGCTTGTGGTGTATGCAGCGGTGAAACAGAGGATTATGCATTCATGATTGCTGATGTTCAATTATCTAAACAGATGATAGTCAAAGTCTTTCCTGAAGGATTATTTCAACACGGACCGGGTTTATTATCAACAGCAAAAACTGAATTGGGAAATGTTTTTCCGGACGATATTGTGGATGTAGTTTCAATAGAATTGACCGAGGCTTATGCTCCTTTTACAAAAGTATTTTCTTCTCATAATTTGGCATTAAACAACCAGGGATTGGTTCTTATGAGGCTGCCTTCATCTTTTAATAGTGCTTACTATCTGATTATCCGCCACAGAAATAGTGTTGCCATATGGTCGGCAACCGCCATCGTAATGGAAGGGAATAACCTTTATGTCGATTTTACCACATCTATAACAAGTGTTTATGGACAGAATCTTTTAAGTGATGGGGTGCATGCTTTGATCTATTCGGGAGATATCAACCAGGATGGTTATGTTGATGTTAATGATATCTTAAATGTTGAATCTTGTGCTTCGGCATTTCAAAAGGGCTTTTTGACTGAAGATATAAATGGTGATGGACTCATCGATGCTGAAGACCTGATTATTGTTGATAACAATTCGGCCCGGCATATTGTGGTTCAGGGCCCTGATTGATAAATGCGATGAAGGGGCAGGTTAAAAGGCTTAGGATTTTTCTATGAATAACACCTATAGAAAATGAGATTCTATATACATGTTTTGGATAATGATGTGGCTATGCACTATAGAAGGCTGGTTGAACCGATGCTTGTTTCAGTATCCTTCCGGCTTAAAAAAATCAGTATACAGCAATTGGAGATAGGCTTTGGATTGCTGCTGTAATTCGGAACCTGTAACTTCAGTTGAATGTGTAAATGAATTGGTTACAAGGTTATAAATCAGGAAGTCATTGGCAGTTAGATAACCAAAGCCTTCATTAAAGGTGTAAAAAGCGAATGGATTAGGCTTCTTACTCAATATATTCTTACTGAAGATAAATTCCTTGCTTTCTAAGTTTAGCTGACTGAGTAAAGTTGCTACAAGATCAGTCTGCGATGAGATAGTGTGAATGACAGTGTCACTTTTTGATAAAGCTCCCCCGCACCAGATCATTGGTATATGCTGTCTGAAGAAATCTTCAGAACCTGAATTTCCAGGGATTTTTGTACCATGATCAGCAATGATCACTACCAGTGTATTATTCCACCAGGTTCGTTGCTTTGCTTCCTGATAAAGTTTCCGATCGCCATATCCGTATAATGGAGAGAGCTCAGGAATTTGACTCCATATCAGTTCCCTTCATCAAAGGTTCAACAGGGATATCAAAAGGCTCATGACTTGTTAATGTAAGAATGGTCTTAAAAAAGGATGTTTCTTCTGAAGGTGTTTCTTTCAGAAATCGATCAAAAACGATGTGATCCCAGGCTCCCCATTTCGAAGAGAGCTGATCGGTTCTGAAATCCGGTTCTGAGATAAAATGTTCAAATCCTGCCTGGATCAAGAATGACCTGTAGTTGGCAAAATCAAGGGTTCCACCGTAAATAAATGAAGAAGTATATCCAGCTTTTTTGAGAATTTTAGGTAAAAAGCTGATGTTTTCAGTTAATTTCTGGTATTTCAATGGTGAAGATCCGGGTAGTGAAGGGATAGGCCGCTAGTACAGCTGCAATACCTTTATCGGTGCGATCTGCACTTGCAAATACTTTGTCAAAAAAGTATCCCTTCTTTGGCTATGCTATCCAGGTTTGGGGTAATCCTTTTATCTTTCCGGTTACTCCAACGGCTTTAGCAGTAAGACTTTCAACAATAATGAAAATGATATTTGGCCGATCAGTTTTTAAAACTGGTATAATACCTTCACCTTGATCTAACATCGGTTTTACCAGTTCATTCATCCTCGATTTCTCAAAATAAATGTATCTCTTCTCAAGATCTTTGGATTCAGTGATAGAAAAGGCCACATTCCAGACTGGGTTAATTGCAGCATGGTTGGCAAACTGGTTACTTGAAAAATAAGCCGAGCTAATGGTGAGGAGGACACTCCAATTCCACCCTGATTGGAATGAATAATGCCATTAATAAAAAGGGGGAGATGAAAAGAGATAACTTGTCTTTACTCAGTGACCGAATCTTGTGAATAAAGAGCATCATATAAAGTTTATATACCACAAATGCAAGAACCCCAACAGCAAGAAGTCCCAAAAACCACGTCCAGAAACCGGCAGATGCAGTCATAGCTTTCAGATTGCCCATGTAAAACAAAGGGGTGGCATCCAGTCTGAATCCCCAGTACGAATAAAGTGAAATATCTACCACCAGCAGCAGACGAATAATGATTGAAACAATTGCCTGGTATACTCTGAAGAAGGGTACCATATACCCGGGCCCTGTTAAAGAGCTGAAAAAAAGCAAGAGTCCCGGGAATATAGCAATGTAGGAGGACATAGAGAGGTCCAACAGAAATCCATACCTGATCGTATTCAAGGCATCCGGGAAAGTGAATCCAGCCTGGGAAGGTGCCTGAATCAGGAGGAATGCTATTCTTCCCAGTACAAAAACAGATACCAGAATACAATTGAACCAACAAGTACGATTATACGGTTCTTCATCAACAATTCAAATTTCAGTCTGCAAAAGTCCTCAAAAAATTGATACCAACCATTAAGGAAAGTATGCTTCTAAATTCTGACAATCATGGAATAAGAAAAGAGGATTTTGATAAATTTGATGGATTGTAAATATGTTTGCCACATCTGGCTTTTAGACTTATTCATGTATGGAAAATGATGAGTTGCACGCCCTGCTCATGCTGGAAAATTCCCGGGCTAATACGGATTTTGTAGGAAACATTGTTAAGAAGAAGCCTGAGTTAATTCATGCCTTATGGGAGATTTACCTCTCTGATCGAGGCCCCTTGTCCCGCAGAGCTGCCTGGATCATTGATACTGCAAGTGAAAATGAGCCATCCTGGGTTGAACCCTACCTGGAAACTTTGATCGACCTATTGCCAACGTTCGGTCACGACGGAATGAAACGCCACGGATTAAGGATGATTTCAAGAAACCCATTGCCTGAAAACAGGTTGGGTGAACTGACCAATCTTTCTTTTGAATGGCTATTGTCAAAATCCGAAGCCGTTGCAGCCAAGATGTATTATATGCTGATCTTATTTGAGGTTTCCAAGCAAATGCCTCAAATAAGCAATGAATTGATTGATACCATTGAATTTCAAATGTCAGAAGGAAGTCCGGGGTTTAAAAGTATCGGGAAAAAGATTTTGAAACAGTTGTATAAAAATGATTTAGAAATTTAGAAATTTGGAAATGTGAGAATATTGAAGATTTTTATTAAGTAAGATTTAAATCTCAAAAGTGAAGTTTTTTAACTTTGTTAGTATATAGAATTCAAATATCAAATAATCTGCTTATGAAAAAGAATATCATGTTTATTTTCTTTATGCATGCGATAGTTTCAGCCTCATCCCAGGTTGTTTTCCATGATGAAATCCCGGACAAATATATGATTGTAACAGAGAATGGAACCAGTGCAAAAGATAGCATTCAGCTTAGACTGAATAATGACAGCATTGATGATCTGAAATTAATTCTGTCATATTCCTATGCCTATGTCTCACCTCATACAAATGAATCATTCGAAGCCAGGTTTCCACTGTTCAATTCACAAACCGAGTTTGTCAGATCAGAGAATTATCCATGTAGTATTGCCGGTTTACATGAAGGCGATACAATTTCCAGCAACTTAAACTGGACTTATAGTGGTTCTTTATTGATTTATGATCCTGTGTATCATATGCATTGTTACCCATCATTATATGCGGGATTCAGATTAATGGATAATGGAGTGTATACCTATGGCTGGCTCAAACTCAAGTTTGACATTACTTTGATGGATGCCTGGGGGGATAGCTATGCTGAAGCTTTTATTGACTCATGGGCATATAATTCAACTCCAGGATTCGGATTAGTGACAGGAGATACGATTACTAGTATTGAATACTATGAGAGCATTGATCCGGAGATTTCTGAATCAAAGAGTATTAAGCTAAAAGTTGTTAATAAAGAGTTGATTGTGACATCTTCTGAATTAATTGAAAGTGTGCAGGTTTACGATTTTTCAGGTAAAATGAAGTTTGAATCTGAAAGTCAATTAACATCTTATTGTTCAATTAATTGTGCGAAGTTACCCCCTGGTTATTATATCGCAAAAGTAAGAGGTACGAATTTTATTTGTGCCAGAAAGTTCATTATTTTGCAATAGCAGAATTTGGGTTCAATCAAGATTCTTGCTTCAGAACTTCTATACACATTGCTTATAAATCAGTACTTATGGATGAAGTAGGAAATTACATTCTTCAATTCCCTGAAAATGTGCAGGAAATATTAAATAAACTAAGGAAACTGATCAAAGAAATTGCTCCGGAAGCTGTTGAATCCATGGCTTATGGAATGCCTGCCTACAAATTGAATAAAAAGCCATTGGTTTACTATGCCGCTTACCCAAAGCATCTGGGTTTTTATGCTACCCCAACCGGGCATGCTAAATTTATGGTCGAGCTTTCAAAATTTAAACAAGGTAAAGGATCTGTGCAACCCTTGGACCAGCCTGTTCCTTTTGACCTGATTGAACGGATCGTGAAATTCAGGGTGGAAGAAAACAAGTCAAAGACCGGGAAATAAAAAAAGGAATCCCACCGGAATTCCTTTCTCAACAGTCTCTTTCTACGTTGATTACCGCATATCATCAATGGTAACCCCGGGATGATCGGCTTTATTGAAAGTAAATTCCTTGTCATTTATGGGTTGATCGGTGACGAATTTATTCACCAGGTAAGTAAATACACTCCCCCCTTTATCATGAATGACAAACTGCTGAATTTGTTTTTTCGTTTTGTCAATCGAAAGTTTCACCTTAATAAATGATTTTCCTTTTGCAAGAGGATAAAGTTCAATAATCTGGGTATTCCCTTTCTCTTCAATAAACTTCGATTTGTATTCCTTTGAATAATTGCTTAATAACTTCGTTGGGGTAAAGGAATCATCATCCACTCCTGCATTGTTGATTTGAACTTCGTTGGCATCTTTAAGGTAAGTCCACACTGTTTTTCCGTCAGATATCACTTCCTGCCTGGCAACCAACAGTTTGTATTTATCTCCTTTGGATTTTAGGGTTCCATTGAATTTATCATTGATTTTCTCCTTCTTATTCTCCATGGTGTAGGTGAAATCAATCAGAACGGTTTTGTAAGCCTTCGTTTTCGCGGAAACTTCATTCAGGATGGTAGTGGCTTTTGTGTCACCCTGGGCATAACTTCCGATGGCTATTGCCAGGAGTATTGAAATGATGATGGATTTCTTCATTTATATGATTTGTTAGAATTCATTATGATTTTCTTTGCTCCGTATATCTTTCAAATATTGTTCCAAAGCAAATTCTGTTGCAATTCTTACTTCACGGGCTTTACTGCCTTCGAATGGACCTACAATTCCGGCAGCTTCCAATTGGTCAATAATTCGGCCTGCACGGTTGTAACCAAGTTTCAACTTCCTTTGGATCAGGGAGGTAGAGCCTTGCTGTGAGGCTACAATCAGGTATGCTGCTTCTTCAAATAATTCATCCCTCTCATTAGGATCCATATCTTCCATGGGTACAGTATCCTCTTCATTGAATTCGGGAAGAGCATAAGCTGATGGATAGCCTCTTTGGGAACCAATAAACTCAGTGATTCTTTCTATTTCGTGGGTATCAATGAATGCACATTGCAGACGAATAATATCACCACCTTGTGACATAAGTAAATCTCCTCGTCCAATCAATTGATCAGCTCCTCCTGTATCAAGAATGGTCCTGGAGTCGATCTTGGAAATTACCCTGAAAGCGATACGTGCCGGGAAATTCGCTTTGATTGTTCCGGTAATAATATTTACGCTGGGTCGCTGTGTGGCAATTACAAGGTGTATTCCAATGGCTCTTGCTAACTGGGCCAGACGCGTTATAGGGTGCTCTACCTCTTTACCAGCGGTGAGTATCAGATCAGCAAATTCATCAATTACAACCACAATGTAGGGCAGGAACCGATGGCCCTGTTCAGGATTGAGTTTCCGGGCAATATATTTTATATTATACTCTTTTATATTTCGCACCTGCGCATCTTTCAGCAGATCATAACGCTGATCCATTTCGATGTTGAGCGAATTCAAGGTTCTGACCACTTTCCTGGTATCAGTGATGATTGCTTCCTCCGAATCGGGGAGCTTAGCCAGGTAATGCCTTTCTATCTTTGAAAATAGTGTTAACTCCACTTTTTTGGGGTCCACCATCACAAATTTCAATTCTGCAGGATGCTTCTTATATAAAAGTGATGCTATAATGGCATTCAATCCTACAGACTTACCTTGTCCTGTTGCTCCTGCCATAAGGATATGGGGCATTTTGGTAAGGTCAGCTATGAAATCCTCATTGGCAATGGTCTTTCCAATGGCGAAAGGAAGGTCAAAACGGGTATTGCTGAACTTTTCAGAACCCATGATGGTCTTCATTCCAACAATCTCCGGCTTTTGGTTGGGTACTTCAATACCGATGGTTCCCTTACCGGGAATAGGAGCAATGATACGGATTCCAAGCGCTGAAAGACTCAAAGCAATATCATCTTCCAGGTTCTTGATCTTGGAGATCCTTACACCTGGTGCAGGAATAATCTCATAGAGTGTGACTGTGGGTCCAATGGTTGCCTTGATCTTGTCGATCTGAATACCATAATTCCCTAAAGTAGAAACAATCCGGTTTTTATTGGCTTCCAGCTCTTCCTTGTTAACATTAATGGAACCTCCTCCGTATTCATCCAGCAGATCAATACCCGGCAACTGGTAAGTGCCCAGGTCCAGGGTTGGGTCATAAGGTGTATCGATAGTATGATGCTCGGAGGTATCATTGGTTTCTATCTCTTCTTCCGGTTCATCAATCTTAAGAAGCGGAGTGGCAGGTGTTACCGGGGTGAAAGGAGGATTATTGACAGGCTCAACAGTGAATTCAACTTTGGAAGCCGGTGCTTGCTTGGTTGTTGCTACTGTAACAGGTTCAAAATCAATATGTCTTTCATTAGATGGCTGATTCTTTTCAGTTTGTTTAGTTTCTTTATCATGGATACTCTCGTCCTTCACTGCAAATTCCACTGTATTGTACTTATCGACAGGAAAATCGGGAGAAACTGAATTTTTTTGATTATTGAGCGCAGCATCATCTGAACCGGCATCTTCCAAAGCTGATTTACGATCAATAATTCGTTGTTTAAAAGCATGCAGTGAAAAATTATATACCACTACCAGGAATGCCACAAGCACAAAAACAAGTAACAGAGATAAACCCATTTTACCCATAAGTCCTTCGAGCCATATAGACGTTTCAAACCTGAAATTCCACCCAGTATGGATGCAGGAGTTCCTTTTAACAGGAAAGCTAATGCAACTGAAAGCCAGACCATCATCAATACGGCAATGCCGAAACTCTTTCCAAGTGGAATAATGATATGTTTAAGGAAAGTCTTACTCCCAGGATGAACATCCAGATGACAAGGAAAAATGTTCCGATCCCGAACCCTTGTTTGATCATCAGGGTGGATAAAGCAGCACCCAGGCGGCCACCCAGGTTATGTGTTTCAAGGCTTTTATCGGAGAAAACCCTGGAAAAACTGATATTGGAGAAAATATCATCTGTTCCACCGTTGAACCAGTTGAACAGGTAGGAGATGAAGGTAACCAGGAAAAAGAACGAAGCCAGTAAAGAAAAAATCCCGACAACCTGGGCGACCTTTTCTAAACGCCCGACATTGGGTTCTTTCAGATCGTCGTTATCAGTTTTTGATTGACGGTTTTTCTTTTCTTTCTTATCCTTTTGATCCTTCGGCTCGGCGGCTTTTTGGGCCACCTGCTTCAGGGTATTTTTAGGCATAAAATTGGTTATTTTCTCCTGCATATTCCGGAATTTCAATATCCATCAGGCTTTCCTTTACTTATTGATTTTTGTTCCCCAACCATTAGGGATAAAGGAGAGTTATTGATGCAAAAGTAAGAAAAATGAAGTAATGGCTTATCGATTGATTGTCAAAGAAAAAAGAATCCCCCTAAAGAAGGAGGATTCTTCCTGAAAGGGGGATTTAAAAGCATTATCTGCTCTTATTAGCCTGGCGTAATTTCTGTAGTTCTGCTTCGGTTGTCTGTTTGTATTCGGTCGGGATTTCAAAGGTTTTATTGGAAATCCTTCCGGAAGTTATTTCTGAAGCAGTAAGATGCATAGGTGCGCCTAATCCTGAGTAATCAAAATCGAGCAGAATGCCTTTTACACCTTTAGCAATGGTGTTAAAGTAAATATTATTAGAGCCAAGTTCATCACTATAGTAAACAGTGCTTTTCTGAACCTTACCACCACGATCCTTGTAGCTAATTTCACCGGATTTACACTTGTATCCGGCAATTGTCTTGGATTCTTTAAGCGGCATAAACGATGGGGCGTCTTCCTTCTGGAATTCTTCTTTAGTTTTCTTAATATAGAATTTTCCTTCTGCCAGATCCATCAGACGGGTAACAGAAATTTCGTCACCATTTACAATGAAGGTTTGCTTTCCATTGGGAAGTGTTACTTCAAATTTGGCTTTATTGGAACTAATTTGCATTACAATTGATGAAGGAAGAGCAGCAGCCATAGCAGCAGAAAGACTGGCCGGGTAGGTGATCTTATAAGTAATGGTTCCTGTGAAACTCTTTGTCTGGGCGAAACCTGTAAATACAAGGCTTGCAATTAAAGCGAGGGAGAAAACGGTCCTTTTAATCATTGAATTTGGATTTTTGTGTTTGAATTGATAAAGTAACGAAGCAGTTTGCCGTAAATTGTCCGGATGATTCCGGCAAATAATTATTTAACGGTTCTTAAGAGTTTATTCCAGCGGATCTTGCCATTGAAAAGAGATTTGTTTGAGTCGAGCGACAACCAGACAAATACAGCTTTCCCGACAATATGATCGGATGGCACAAATCCCCAGAAACGGCTATCAGCAGAATTATGCCTGTTATCACCCATCATCCAGTAGTAATCCAATTTGAAGGTGTAACTGCTGGCTTCTTTGTCATTGATAAATATTTTATCACCTTTCACTTCCACCTTATTCAGTTCATAGGCTTCAATTATCCTATGGTATAAAGGAAGAGTGTGAAGGTTCAAGGGTACAGTTTCTCCTGCTTTAGGTATATGAAGTGGCCCGAAATTGTCAATATTCCATGCATAAGTCGAATCAAAGGGGAAAATATAAAGCTACCAGTAACCCTTGGGTTGAATGTATTTTTCGACTGAAAGTACACTACTGATTTCTTTTACCTTGGCAAGAGACTCTGAAGTGAGTACAAGCAAAAATTCATTTTCAACCCCTGTTTCTTCAACATCTTCTGTGATATTAAGCTTGTCAAGCACTTTTGGATTGAAATAGGTGCCGTCAGTCTTAATACGATATTTATATTGCGCATTTTCAGGAAGTTCTGATGCTTTTCCATTGATATAGACTACCTGGTCTTTTATTTCAAGATTATCACCAGGTATACCAATACATCTTTTAATATAGTTTTCCCTTTTGTCAACCGGACGAGCGACAATATCACCAAAGTTGTACTTATCATTCCATACTCTTTCACGCCCCAATTCCCTGACCAGGCCATAATAACTCTGGTTTTGAACTTTAAGTGAAACAGTATCACCATCAGGATAATTGAAAACTACTACATCATTATTCTTGATAGAAGTAAAGCCCGGGAAGCGGTAAAAGGCCATTTGATCCATTCTACATAAGATTTGGTATATTTAGTCAATGGCATAGTATGATGAACAAAGGGAAAAGCCAGGGGAGTCGTGGGAATTTTTGGGCCATAACTAAGTTTACTGACAAACAGGTAATCGCCAACAAGCAATGATTTCTCCATGGAAGAAGTCGGAATAACATAAGCCTCTACCATAAATATCCTGATAATGGAAGCAGCGACAACTGCAAAAATGATCGCGTCAATCCATTCCCTTGTAACTGACTTCTTATATTTTGGCAGGAGGGAGGGTTCTGTATATGTTTCTGAAGATGCCAACCCGATCCAGGGAAGGTATGCATAAGGAAAAATAACAGCCAGCGCCTGTTCACCTAATGAATTCTTTTTGTAACACTTCACCGTTTCAACAATCATAAGCATGATCATGAAGATGTTAATGAAGGGGACAAACATTAAAGCAAACCACCACCATTTTTTTCCAATGATTTCTATCCACACATAATAGTTGTAAACGGGTACCAATGCTTGCCATGAAGGTTTTCCGGCGTCCTTGAATATCCAGAAAAGCAATATTGGAAACAATAAGATGAAGATGAGTATGATTGTCATGAGATCCATAAGGCGGTAAGGTTTATTGGATATTTTCTAAATGGTATTCAATTTAATTTTCAATTTCGGAAAAATCAATTTGACAGGTATGATGATTCGTGTGTAAAATTTGCAAGCCTGATTCCTAAACTGTTTTTTTTAGGGTACAAATATCATGTAATCGTTTGGATTATGATCAGTTGCGTTCGTTAATTAGTGTTAATAGTCAAGAATGCAGGTAGTTGCTTTAAACATTGATCTTAAGCAAATCCTTCATGCTAAAAATACCATGCTTTCCAACCATAAATTCTGCAGCAAGTATTGCACCCTGGGCAAAACCTATCCTGTTTTTTGCCTCATGCCTGATACTGATTGTATCATTGGTTGATTGCCATTGAACCAGGTGGGTTCCGGGGACATCACCTTCCCGGATAGCAGTGACAGGAATTTCGCCGGCTGATGAAGGCCCAAGTTTCCATGAGTGATAACGTTTGTTTGCTGAAATGATATCCTGAGCAATCGATATAGCAGTTCCGCTGGGAGCATCTTTCTTCCTTGTATGATGAATTTCAGTAATTTCAGGGGTATATGAATCCTGAGATTGGAGTAAGGAGGCAAGTTTTCGGTTGATTTCAAAGAATATATTGACACCGATGCTGAAGTTAGATGCATAGAATAATGCTGCATTTTCCCTGGTACAGGCAGCCGAAACTTCATCAATTTGGGAATGCCAGCCTGTTGTTCCGGTAACAACCGGGATTCCAGACTTGAAGCATTTATTCAGATTGTCGAGAACGACAGAGGGAGTGGTGAATTCAACAGCAACATCGCAATCATGCAGGCGCTTTCCTTCAGTTTCCCAGTCCTGTTCATTATCAATAATCACAGTTATCTCATGATTTCGCTGGAGGGCAATTTTTTCAATTTCCCTGCCCATTGTTCCATAACCAATGATGGCTAATTTCATTTTACTGATCCTTTTAAAATTTAAAGGTAAGCATCAACCCGGCTCCTTGTTTATATAAAGGAGAAGGTGGTGTGATCCAGGGATTGAGATTCATGGACAAATCATCACTTATATTATAGTCAAAGAAGTGAGCGTCCACTGTAGCATCAACAACGGTAAGTATATACCATACACCTGTTACGATATAGGATACTTCAAGGTTTCTCCGGTAATACTCCCTTCCGACCAGCAATTGATCTTTGGAATATCTCAGCGAAAGATCATTGGGTGGAGTAACAGGCTGTGGCATGGGCATAAACCGCGAAGGGTTTTCCACGTATGCAGTTGATAATTCAAGTGTTGTGGGATTATTAGTAGCTGAAGCTGATGTATAAGCATATGCATCCCTGAACAGCCTGTAGTTTTTCGTGTTAAAAGAGATGAAATATGCCATAGTGCCAAACCCGGCATAAACAATAGGTATCTTCCAGTATTTGTGGTTATAGGCCTGTCCCAGTCCAGGCAGTATCATGGCATAGTAAGTCGCTTTCTTTGGAGAATGTACCTTGATTCCGGAAGTGTCCGGCAAGTTTTTCAACCTAACGGTATCTTGTGCAATGGCTTTATTGGATTGCTGATTTAATCCAAACATGAAAACAAGAGCTAAAAGGATGGGTATGCCTTGCTGTAAGGATGGTCTGCAAAGAAACAGACGAATAAACGTTTTATGGATGAACCTGAATATCACAGATTATTCTATGCCGATTGCTGACAATATCTTTTCGAGGTCAGTATCCGACTTAAACTGGATCATAAGGGTGCCTTTTCCTTTAGGGCCGCGTTTAAGCTCTACTTTTGCATTTAATTTCGACTGAAGGGAAGCCCGTTTCGTTTCCAATATATCCGGAATTTGCTGAGGCTGAGCTTTAGTACGGGGAACTGGAATCTCGTCGATTTGTTGAACTAGTTTCTCAGCTTCTCTGACAGATAATCCTTCCTTTATGATTCGGCGGGATATATTAAGCTGGTAATCAGGTTTTTCAACATTGATCAGTGAACGGGCATGACCCATTGTAAGTGTGCCATCCCTGAGGGCAGCCTGAATTTCAGCAGGTAGTTTAAGCAGGCGGATATAATTGGAGATGGTAGTCCTGTTTTTCCCTACCCTTTTACTTAATTCATCCTGGGTGAGGTCACATTCTTCAAGAAGGCGATTATAGCTGATGGCAATCTCAAGGGCATTCAGGCTTTCGCGTTGAATGTTTTCTATCAATGCCCATTCAAGCATTTGCTCATCATTGGCAACCCTGATATAAGCAGGAACATGGCTTAAGCCAGCAAGTTTGGACGCCCTGAGACGTCTTTCACCTGAAATGAGCTGATATTTATCATAGCCCATTTTCCTGACAGTGATCGGTTGAATAATGCCTTGTTCTGCAATGGAATCGGCCAGTTCCTTCAATGAACTCTCATCAAACTCTTCCCTGGGTTGAAAAGGATTGTTGTCAATATTATCAATAGGAATATTGGCAATAGCCCCGGCTACATAAGAACCGGAAATATCCCTGGAAGTGATATCTGTTTCCGGACTTTCCAATATGGCATTGAGGCCACGCCCTAAGGCACGCTTCTTTAGGTTTGTCATGATTAATCCACCTTAATTTCTTTGTCTTCCTGCTTTAAAATGGTCAAATTGTTCTTCTGCAGGATTTCGCGGGCCAGGTTGAGATAATTGATAGCTCCTGTGCTTGCAGCATCATGCATAAGTATGGTCTGACCAAAACTGGGTGCTTCACCCAATCGGGTATTTCTATATATTATGGTTTCAAAAACCATATCCTGGAAATGCGTTTTTACCTCTTCCACCACCTGGTTTGAAAGGCGTAATCTTGAATCATACATGGTAAGCAGAATGCCTTCAAAGTCGAGATCAGGATTCAATCTTGCTTGTACAATCTTGATAGTATTCAGCAATTTGCCCAATCCTTCAAGGGCAAAATATTCACATTGAACGGGAATGATTACAGAATCAGCTGCTACCAGGGCATTAACTGTAACAAGACCAAGAGAAGGAGAGCAGTCGATGATAATAAACTCATAATCATCTTTCAGCTTCTCCAACACCTTCTTCATCATCTTCTCCCTGTTCGGCATATTGATCATCTCGATTTCAGCTCCAACCAGGTCAATATGGGCAGGCAATAAGTCGAGATTCGGAGTTTCTGTATTCAGAATGATGTTTCGTGCATCTACATCATCAACGATACATTCGTAAATGCTGGTCTTTATGGTTTTAGGATCAAAGCCAACCCCGGAAGTAGCATTTGCCTGGGGATCAGCATCAATGATAAGTGTCTTTCTTTCTAATACTGCAAATGCTGCACCCAGATTGATGGCTGTGGTAGTTTTACCTACACCACCTTTCTGGTTTGCTATAGTAATTACTTTACCCATCCGATGTATGTTTTCTATTCAGTGTGTAGCCCTGGGGCATTATTTTTCCGATCTACTCAAGTACAAATGATTATCAGTTGCAATCAATTGCAACTTTTTCAATGGGTTTGCAAAAATACAATAAAGGCAGAATGAAATCCTGACCGTGTTGATAAGTTTTCGATCAGGTGATTCAAAGAAATCTAAGGCCAGTTATTTATTTCTGATCCGGGGTCAGACTTTATCCAGGTCATCAAAATCAACATCTACACGACTGCTCCTTGTTTCAGGGTATTCCCGTTCAGGAGGAATTACACCCGTCTCAATAAAGGAAATCACATCGCTTAGGCCATTTTTGAATTTTTCGAAATCCTCCTTGTATAAAAAAAGTTTATGCTTCTCATAGAAGAATTTCCCCTGGGCATTGTCAAATCGCCGCTTGCTTTCAGTAATGGTGATATAAAACTGATCTGCCCTGGTTTGTTTAACATCAAAAAAATACGTGCGTTTCCCTGCCTTCACAGCCCTCGAGAATACGTCCTCCCTGTTCTCCTGGTGGTCGAAGTCTTCCATTTTCGAAATAGGTATAGTTATAGATTGTTTTGGTACAATTAACGCAAATTTATAAAGATTATTTTATTCTCAAAGCAGTTAATCTATTCTCAAATTATTAAATTTTTATTGACTTAAATTCTTTTCAGATATTGATCTCATATATCATCAAAGTATATGATAATGAGGCGATTTAAAGGTTCTGTAAAAATCAATGACTTTTTAAATTTTCTTCAGAAGTTTTGAATCATATGGTTATTTCGTGAAAACCTGTACTTTTGCACTTTCATTTACTAAAGTTCATTCACATCTATGTTAAGCAGAAGGTTTCTCAGGATCAAGGTGATGCAGGCGGTTTATGCTTTTCTCCAGGACGGCCCTGAAGATATCAACGTAGGAGAGAAGCATCTCCTTAACAGTCTCGATAAACTTTACGAGCTATTTATTTATCAATTGTCTTTCCTTGCTGAATTGTCAGAATTCGCGGCAAAAAGATTAGAAGACAACAAACTGAAATACCTTCCGACAGCAGAAGACCTGGATCCCAATACCCGTTTTATTGAAAACAGCTTTATTCAGCAGTTGACTAACAACCGTGAATACAAGAAGCGTTACAACTCCTATAAGATCAATTGGATCGATGAGGAAGAGATTGTCAGGAAATGCTATAACCAGTTGAAGGAACTCCCTGAATATATTGCTTATATGGCAGCTGAAACTTCCAGTTACCAGTTGGATAAGCAAATCGTTGAAGATATTTTCCTCAAACTGATTGCAGAATCAGAATTGCTACAAAGCTTCTACGAAGAGAAAAACCTTTACTGGTCTGATGATTTTGATATTTCTCTCACTATGGTCCTGAAAACGATCAAAGGATACAAAGTGGAATGGGACGAATTCAAGGCTCTGCCCACTTTACTGAAGGACCAGGATGATCCGGGCGGGAGTGAGGATCTTACCTTTGTGAAGCAGTTGTATCGGAAATCTATTCTTCATGATGAGGAATTTACCGGGGTGATCTCTCAATATGCCGATAACTGGGATGTTGATCGTATTGCATTGATGGATACCATCCTTATAAAACTGGCACTCACTGAATTCATCGATTTCCCGTTTATTCCTGTTAAAGTTACCATGAATGAATATATCGAGATATCCAAAGGTTTCAGTACACCGAAAAGTAAGGTATTTATTAACGGGATCCTCGATAAACTGATTGTTGACTTCAAGCAGAATGGCAGGATAAAAAAGACCGGCCGCGGATTATTAGAATAATCTTGTGATCTGGGATTTTAATTTTTGCAGATAAATACTCCTTCAAATGAAAATGATCTTTCGTGATTTTTCTCCCGGAGATTTCGAACAGGTTAATACTCTCTGGAGCCACATCGGTCTTGGAGGCGTGCATCGCGGAGATACACCGGAGGTGATTTGCAGGACACTGGATCATGATGGACGGTTATTATTGATGATTCATCCTGATACAGAAGAGATTATAGGCACTTCGTGGCTTACTGTTGATTACCGCAGGACTTACCTTCATCATTTTGGGATTGCAAAAGCCTGGCAGGGGCAAAAACTCTCAAATCAATTATTGGAAGAAACGCTGATAATAGCGCGGAAGATAGGATACCAGCTTAAACTTGAAGTTCATGTTACCAATCTTGCTGCCGTTCATTTGTATAAGAAGTATGGCTTTCAATACCTGGGTGAATATGATGTATATATTGTCAGGGACGTCCAATCCGTATAGTAACAAATCTATGAGCTTAAGCCCTTTCTGAATGAAGTTAAGCGTAAAGGAATTCTTAATATGATTCAGTCACAGGATTAATTAATACCTTTGCAACACAATTGAGGAATGCAATGAAAAGAATTTTGCTTGTCTATTTTCAGGTTCTCATCCTGCTTATCGGTTTAAGTTCATGTAAATCCGGTGATTCCGGGCAGGACATTCCCGCTGGTGTTGTGAATAATCCGAATACAGCTTCCGGAAAAGCAGATAAAGATGCTTTGCCTGTGCTAAGCTTCGAAAAAGATTTTCATGATTTCGGTAAACTTCAGACCGGTGAGAAAGTTACCTATTCCTTCAAATTCAAAAATACCGGTAATTCGATGCTGGTGATTTCAACGGTTACTACCTCATGTGGATGTACGGTTTCTGATTATCCAAAACAACCTATTAAACCGGGTGAAGATGGAACTGTAGATGTAAGCTTCGACAGTGAAGGCCGACATGGTATTCAAAATAAATCCATTACTGTTTTCAGTAATACTCAACCGCCTACGACTCAATTAAGTATCAAGGCTCTTGTTATTGAGCCCGAAGAATAAATGATTAATTCAATTTAACCCAAAACAAACATGACTTTAGCAAGCGTATTATTGATGGCTCCTCCAGCTGGACAAAGCGGGGGAGGGGGTATGGCCAGTTCCCTTATTTTCCTGGTACTGATTTTTGTGGTTTTCTACTTTTTCTTTATTCGCCCTCAGGTGAAAAAACAAAAAGACCAAAAGAAATATCGTGAATCATTGGCAAAAGGCCAGAAGATTATTACAATTGGCGGTATCCACGGAAGAATCGTTGAGTTGCAGGAAACTACCTGTACCATTGAAGTAGAAGGTGGAAACAGGCTCAAAATTGAAAAAAGTGCCGTTGCTACAGATGCTCAGGATCAACTTACAGGTGAGCCAGCTAAATAATCCGGACTAAAATTTATCATTTACCTTTCTTAAGGGTGTATTATGGAGATCGATGATCGCCCTGTAATCGGAGATAAAAACCGGGAAGCACAAAAGCCCCAGAAAAGAAAATTACGGGTGAAGCTTTTGGTCTTCCTGGTTTGCCTTTTCCTGTCAGCAGCTATGTGGGCATTCATTGAGCTGATGAAGGATTATACTACCGATATTGTTTACACGATCACTTTCAAAAATGTTCCTGAAGACCTTCTGCTTGTTAACCAGGAGGATAGCACTATTGCTGTGGGTGTGAACGCCCAGGGATTTGAGCTACTGGTGGCTCAGTTTATGCATAAAAGAAAAATTATTGAACTGGATCTTTCGGATCTCAGAATCAGGCATGATGAAGAAGGGTACACGGCTTTTATTCCGGGTAGCGGATTGTTTGAACAAGTGGGCCGACAATTGGGATATGCAAAATCTATCACCCATGTCAGGCCGGACACACTCTTTTTCCGGTTTTCCGAAATCTATAAAAAGAGAGTACCTGTCCGTTTAGATGTAGCCTACAACTTAAAAAATCAGTATCAGCTTTACGATTCCATTGAATATAGCCCCAATTCAATTATTGTATCCAGTATCAAGGATGTAATTGATACCATAAGGTCTGTGAGAACCGTGCACTTTGAAATGAATAACCTTGACAGTAACCGAAATGTTACCATTCCTATTCATAGGTCACTGAGGGGGAATATGTTAAGGTATTCCGAAGATTCTGTTACACTTAAAGTGAAGGTGCAAAAATACACTGAAGCTGTTTTTAATATCCCTGTTACTGTTACCGGTAATATTTTACCTATACGCATATTTCCTGACCAGGTGGAAGTAAGATGCCTGGTCCCTTTGAATGATTATCATGATATTGATGCCAGTAGTTTCTCAGCAACAGTAATCGCTTCCCCCAATATGCTTGCTGCAAATAAACGATTACAGGTATTGCTCAACAGGATCCCATATAATGTTAAATCCTGTAAGCTCAAACCTGACCAGGTTGAATATATTATCATCGCCAAATGATAAAAGTAGGCCTTACCGGAGGCATCGGCAGTGGGAAATCACTAATTGCAGAGATATTTTCTAAACTGGGAATTCCTGTTTATATGGCTGATAGAGAGGCAAAAAAGATGCTTCTCCGGGAGGATGTTATCAGTATTCTGCGAAATCATTTCACGGCTTCCATCTTGTTTGCAGACGGGAGCGTCAATAGAAAAGAACTGGCATCTATTGTATTTAATAATACTGATGAACTCCGGTTTCTGAACAGCATTATCCATCCTTTGGTTGGGAAAGATTTTGAAGAATGGTGCAAAGGGCATCTATTGGACGATATCATTGTTCATGAAGCAGCCATACTCTTTGAAAGTGGATTTTATCAATTAATGGACCGAAATATTGTTGTATATGCTCCCCGGGAACTATGCGTGGAACGGGTGGTCATACGCGATAAAGTAGCACCTGGTGATGTACTTCAAAGGATGAGCCATCAAAGCGACCCTGAATTATTAATGAAACAGGCTGATTTTATCATTACAAATGATAATCACCAGCCTGTTCTGCCTCAAGTTCTTGAAATCAGGGAGATTTTAAAGGGGATAGCCCGAAGTTATTAGCTTATCTGACAATCTTAAAATTAAACATCGGAGTATTCAATGCTCCCATCAATCTGACCCATATAGGTAAAAGTTGTTCTGTCCCCCGCGAAGTTGTAATGTCGCCGAGATCAGTAATATCCTTCCAGCCGAAATCAGTTAATAATGTACTCACTGTAGCTTTTGCTGATTTGTCATTGCCACTTACAAAAATGCTTGTGGCTTCTCCCAATAGTGAAGGATTCACCATCAACTGGCAGTTCATAGTATTAAGAGTTTTAACAACCTTTAAATCAGGGAATTGGCGCTGAAGAACTTCTCCGAGAGAGTCTGTATTGCATACTGTTAATGATGGAGGCATTCCTTTGGAAAAATCAAGAGGATTGGCAACATCCACAAGTACTTTCCCGGAAAGGTTTTCCCTGCCTGCCAGTTGTAGTGCTTCCAGTGATGCCTGTCCTGAAGTACAGTTAAACAGAATTTCACCGAATGCAGCAGCCTTGAAAAATGTGCCATAGGATGCATTCTTTCCAACAGAAGAAGCCCATTCAATAGCTTTTGGATTGTTTTCTGAACGGCTACCCATAAATACTTCATGACCCAGTTCAGCCAGTTTAGTTCCAATTGCAACCCCAACCATTCCTGTGCCTAATATTGCGATTTTCATTTTATTATATGTTTAGTTTATAATTCGATACGATTGCTTTTCATGTGAGAATTCAACTCATCCTGATGCTCCGAAATCATTGAATCTGCGAAGATTATATTGCTCATTTTATCTTTGAGTCATTATAACAAGGAACTCTTTGAAAAGTTTCGATCAAGACATTGAATTAAGTAAAGCAGCTAAAGCGATATTTAATTCAATCATATGCTCCAAACTGATATTTTTGTAGAAAAAAACTTCAAATATGACTGATAGTTCGTTAGGGGTTGGTTCCAGGGTGAAACATCCACAGTTTGGGAAAGGTGTAATTGTTCAACTTCGTTCTGATGCTTTTGAGATTTGTTTCATTGAAAGTGGGGTTCGCCAGATAATGCGCGATTATGAAGGTTTTGAAATTATTGAAAGTGTTGAAACTCCTTCAGATCTTACAACCTATGAAAAAATTGAGAAAAGCCTGATCAGAGTACTCCGACGATTTAGTGATGTCCAGGAAACAGTTTCGATGGGGAGCAAATGGACGGGTGGAAAGATGATCCTTATTCCAGGCGAAGTTGGGCTAAAAGAAAAGGAAATACCGATGGATGCTTTCTTTCATAAGATTGTTATGCTGCGCGACAGGCTTAGGGTTCTTGAAGCCAAGCTTAATGCCAGTAACCTCACTGATGAAGAAAAGGTTGAAATGCAACAATATGTGACACGCTGTTATGGAAGCCTTACTACTTTTAATGTCCTTTTTAAGAATAAGGAAGATCAGTTTATTGGAGAGAAAGGTGCATAACAGGACTTGTGAGGGATTTCACTTACTCATTGGAAAATAAGCGTCTTCCTCCATCAGGAATTTAATGTTTGATTTCTGTATTCACTTGGCGTATTACCTGTGAATTTCTTAAAGGCTTTGTTAAAGGTAGATTTGGAAGAAAATCCTACCATATTGGCTATTCCCTGAAGTGAGTATTTTTCACTCCCTGGCATCCTTATGATACTCTTTGCTTCTTCAATCCTGTGAGAATTTATATAATTATAGAAGTTCTGCTCATAATATTCATTAATAACTTGTGAGATATATTTACTGTTCGTATGCAGTAAGACAGCTACATCATCAATACATAAATTTTCATTGGTAAAAACTCTTTTGTTCTTCATTAATTCCTTGAGTTCACCCTTTAATTTAATTGCATGATCATCAGTTAAAGCTGAACCTGAATATTTTATCTGAATTTGATTCCCGGCATTTATGTTTATTTCATCAATTTCTGGCTGTATGTAGGGTTTTTCGCGGGTATTTTCATTCGTAAAAAGATCACTTCCTGAAGGCTCCGGTCGCTTCTGCAAAAGTCCGTGGATGCCTGAAAAAAGTGTAATAATACACAAAGCCAATAGAAAGATAAGCTGTGGAAAAAATTGGTGACGAAAACCTATGATATACATCAGATTATTGAACATGAAAAAGAATACAAAAGAAATGATGAAAGTCCTGATCCAATCCAGGTCGATAAACTCAGTATATGAATAGTTGCTCTCAATGAAAAGTTTATGCGCTTTATACTCTTTCCAGACTAAAATACTATACCATATCAATTGAATATTGATCAGCAAGTAGTTGCTTAGCAGATATACCAGCAATAGGTATTTCAATTGCCCGTTGCTTTGATCCAGGCTGAAACCGTAGGTGATAAATTGCAGTTTTTCAGTCTCACTGAGCAAGAAATAAGGAGAATTAAGTAAAAAGATGAATAGAGATGGGAGAAAGTGCAATAGCTTAATTTTTGTGAATGAAAAATCTAAGCGGGTAATGGAAATAATGTATAAATAGAAAACAGGAATAAGTCCTAAAATGAGAGGAAGAATTAATACATATAATTGGCTGTTCAGGGAAAAAAGCTTTAACCTGTAAAATAGGTTAAAGGCAAAGTAAATAGTGAGCATAATTTTGAAAATTCCAAGTATTAGCCTGGAATTTCCCGGATTCTTCCTGTTGCTGAAAATTAGTAATATTGAAAGCACCAGGCACTGGTATACAGGAATAGCATAAAGTGTCGTGATGATTGTTTCCATGTTTTGCTTAGATGAAGCAAAAATATTCATTCTTATTTACAAAATGTAAGGACAGACTAAAACAATGTTTTTGTCAGATTCTGCCGTGCATGGGTGTTAATTCGTGAATCCGCACCTGTATAAACCCTTCATATCTTTTAAAAACAGCAATTTTGTTGTCATTGTTCCAAACAAGTTTGGGATTGCAGATAATTACCATTTAAATCCTTAAGTAATTAGTATGAAAACAGTGCACTACATTTTTTGTGTTTTTTTGATTTTATCGTCAGTATCGTTTGGACAGAATTATGTCGAAATCGGAACCGGGACCGTGAGTAATACAATGCCTGTTTATTCATACTGGAATTATTCCTGGAGTTCACTTATCTATAATCAATCAGCATTGGGCGAAGCCAAATCCATTACTAAAATTGGCCTTAATTGCACCAATGGTCCAAAGACGGTAACAAATCAAAAGATATATTTTAAGTTATCCTCCAATTCAACTTTTGCTGCCGCAAATTATGAAGATCCGCTCAATACCGGTTACACCCTGGGATTTCAGGGTGACTTAACCTTTCAGACCGGATGGAATGAAATCACTTTACTTACTCCGATTCCATATGATGGGATTCAAAATATCATTTTTCACTGGGAAAATCGCTGGGGCACAAGTTATGGGCCTGTATTTAATTCCACTGCATCCGTGATCAATGATAATAAGAACTGTGGTAACGATGTAAATTTTCCGCTGCCTTCACAAACAGGATATCTGAACCCTTATCCAAGCTCTTTGGCGAATATGCGGTTCTACTATGCCGGTTCAGGTCCGGCAACACCTGCAAACCCAATTCCGGCAGATAATGCAACCGTGGTTTCAATTGCCACTGACCTTAATTGGACACTGGGAGCAAATACTACCCATTATGATCTGTTTTTCGGAACCGATCCACAGAATTTGCCAATGGTCGTCAATAATGCTCCTGCCATTCCAGGTGTTAATACATTTACTCCCGGTGCTTTACTTGCTGACTCCGTGGTACATTACTGGAAAGTCATTGCAAGGAATGGATCACAACAGGAAGTTTCTCCCTTATGGAAATTTAAAACTGAAGTAGTAATCGATGAATTCCCATACCAGGAAGGATTTGAAGACTCAACCATATTTCATACCTACCCGGTGGTGAGTGCATGGGTTATTGATCCGGATGTTTCATGGTATGAGTATAGTGTGAATCAGCATTCCGGAGAGCTTTGTGCCAAGAGTTCATGGTATACCTATACTACTCAGGCAATTCTCAGATCGCCGAAGGTGTTGTTGCCTCCGCAGCATTCCATCTCTTATTACTGGCAAAACTCAAATATTAATAAAGTAGCAGGACATGATACCACATTCTTTGAAGTAAGTACAAATGGAGGTTTAACCTGGACTTCACTCGACTTTCTTGCCCCGGTTTCACCCAATACTTCCTATCAACAGCGCATTCATGACCTGAGTGCATATGCAGGGAATAACTTCTTCTTCAGGTTCAGGCACCGGACTGATACAACCCCATCCGCTGCAAATATTTATCTCGATGATATATCCATTTATCAATCGGGGAGTAGTCCCTCGTTGCTGGTAACTCCTTCAAATCAGAATGTCACAGCCCCGGCAGGTACTACACAGTTTTCGATTTTGTCCAATTCTTCATGGTCAGCAGTCTCAAATCAGACCTGGTGTTCAATTGCTTCAGGTTCAGGCAGTGGAAATGCAAATCTTGTAGTAAATTATGATGAAAACACAAGCAATATCCAACGGGTTGCTAACATTACAGTCACTGTTACTGGTTTGCCCCCGGTTGTTGTGACAGTAACCCAGGCTTTTACAGTTCCAACATTATCTGTAACACCCCCTAATCAAAATGTAGGGGCTTTGGCCGGAAATACGACTTTTTCAGTTATTTCATCCTCTGCATGGACTGCCACATCGAATCAAGCCTGGTGCTCAGTCACTCCATCCGGCTCAGGAAATGGAAATCTTGTTGCAACTTATGCGGAAAATACTTCAGGGTCATCCAGGGTTGCTGAAATTGAGGTATCAGCCATTGGATTGCCATCTGTAACGGTTACGGTTACTCAAAGTGAAAGTAATTTATTCCTTGTAGTTGATCCATCAAATCAAAATGTTCCTTCAACCTCTGGGAGCACCGATTTTAATATATCAACAAATTCAGCCTGGACTGCCGTCAGTGATCAATCCTGGTGTTCAGTCACACCTTCCGGAACCGGAAATGGTATCCTTCAGGCTTCATACGAGGCAAACATATCCCTGGCAATCCGAATAGCAACTATAACTGTATCAGTTTCCGGTTTGTCGCCTGTAACAGTCACCGTAACTCAGAATGCCGCCTTACCATTCCTGGGTGTGGCTCCTCCAGATCAAAGTGTCGGCAATCTTTCCGGAACAACGAATTTTTCAGTGAGTACTAACCTTAACTGGACAGCATCCTCCAACAGCGGATGGTGTGCTGTAACTCCTTCAGGCAGCGGCAACGGAACTTTATTTGCCACTTACTCCGAAAATACTTTTGCTGTAACCAGGGTCGCTGAGATCACTGTGTCAGCTGATGGTGTTAGTGATGTTATTGTAACTGTTACTCAAAGCGGTCCACTCCCGTTGCTGACAGTAGCCCCTGCAACGCAGGTAGTTAATTATCAGGCCGGAGTGGCTTCATATGCAATCAATTCAAATACTAATTGGACTGCTCAAACAGATGCTGACTGGTGTTTTCCCACCACCTCAGGCAGTGGGACTTCCATTCTGAATGTTACCTATTTACAGAATCTTACTCAAAACGAAAGACAGGCCAACATAAGTGTCGAGGGAGAAGGCATCGATCCGGTGGTTGTTCAACTTATCCAATTGCCCTTTATTGTTGGAGTCAATAATATCCCGCTTTCGGAAATAAGGCTGTTTCCAAATCCCACAAAGGGTAATCTTACTATTTGTTCTTCAGCCTCAGGTCAAAGTCCTATTGCGGTTGAGCTTATTAATACGTTAGGTGTGAGTGTTTACCGGACTAATTTAACAGATGCTACTTCAAACTTTAATCTGAGTTCATTATCAAAGGGAATTTATACAATCAGATTGATAGACTCCTCATCAAAATGCTTCATAAAAAAGCTTATTATTGAGTAAATTCACTTTTTCTTAATAATTCTCATTAAAAGGAATCCTTTACCAATTTTTGTGCAGAGCTAATTAGAAGTACATTTATCTGCTCTAAATCTGAAGTTATAGTCGTGGCTTTAAAAGTGAATTTATTTATCTCTTACCTTTTTTTGAATTGAGAATAAAGTAAAATCACAGAAATATTGTCAGTTGAATGAATTATTTGTAATGGATTATATTAAATTTGTTTGTATAATTCGGATTCATTAATACTGAATCACTCTGGTGAGAATCCCCCTTGCAGCTAATGCGGGGGGATTTGATTTTTAGGAAATAAGTTGTCGGATAAAATATTGGTCATAAAACATTCATCTGTCCATTATTTACCAGGCTTTTTCTGTGTAAATAAAGCCACGATGAGTGAAGTGGCGATACCCATAACAGGGGCAAAGAGCAGACCTTGTATGATATAACTATTCAGATTGAATTGTTTCTCAGCCGCTTCCTTTGTCAACATTCCATTCTCAACAGTATAATTGATCACATTATTAAAATACTCAGGTGTAATATACATTGAGGTGATGTATTGGGTTAAAGGACTTAATAGGGTAACCACCAGGGTGATGATGAGTCCGGAAATGAATCCTTGTTTAAACGTCATCACCCCATTGTAATCATTTTTCCTCTTATCAAGCAGAGCTACCACATAAAGGATAATAGCAGGAATGGCAACAAGATTAGTATAAGTTGCATGTTTTTCAATGAATTCATCATGCAGCCCCATGGATTTTTCAAGCATCATCCATAAAAGATTCATCACTGCAAATAAAACACCCCATTTAATCTCAATCATGTACTTTTTCATCGTCAAGATTTTTTAATTATTTGATACACTCGGATAAAAGTGAGATTTGCTTTTGACTGCCATTGAGGCTATTGGATAGTTTCTGTTTATGTTGAGAAGAAAATGACACCTCCGGTACTTTATTCAATTTTAATAAATTTTCTTTCTTCTTTATCATAGTTAAATATCTCCCCGGTTTCAATAATATAATACCAGCCAAGGATATTGATCTCCTGTCGGGCATATCTTTCCCTGATGTAAGGAAAAGTGAGTAAGTGGTTCATCTGTTCAATGATATTCAACTGTTCTGTAACCCATTCTCTTTTAACGGGGTCTCTAACTAACTCTTCTTCTCTCAATACTACCTCTCTGACAGGCCATGCCAATTCAAGCCATTTCCGGGTGTGAGGCAAATTCTTCAGAGTTTCTTCATCAAAAAACAAGGCATTGCATCCTCCGCAGTTTGAATGCCCGCATATAAGAATATTGGACACATTTAGCATCTGAATGGCATATTCTATCGCCGATGTAGAAGACAGAAATTCGTTGGAGTCCCGGTAATAGGGCACAAGATTGGCTATGTTCCTGACCACAAATAACTCCCCTGGCAGGGTTTGTGTGATCAGACTTGGAACGATCCGGGAATCAGAACATCCGATAAATAAGGTATGAGGCGATTGTTTCTTGCCAAGTGACTGAAAAAGTTCCTCGTGCTCAATGAAATCCTTTGAATTAAATTCCTTAACACCTTCAAATAAGTAATCCATCGTAGAAAAAATTTTAAAAAGTGAAAGTACGAAAAGGATGAGGATCAGTATTGGATGTTAAACAGAAATTCACAAGAAATAAGGCATAAAGCCAAATTTGATGAATATAACCATTGAGTGGGAGAAAATGTTGCAGTCTGGAGTTTCATTAAGAATGAATTGATTGCCATATTGAAATATGTTCATTTAATAGCTGTGGTAGAACTTTTTAATTCAATTTTCTTCGATACAAACCTGGAAAAATTCTGGAGGTATTACGACGGTAGGTATTATAGACTTCCCCGAAATCCTTGAGTAATCGCTTTTCTTCTACTCTCAGGATTTTAGTGGTAACAAAAAAAAGAAATACAATCAACCCTATTATGGAAAGAGGAGATCCCAGGTAAAAGGCATAAGAGAAATACAAACAAAGTACTCCAAAAACCATTGGATTCCTGCTAACAGCGTAAGGCCCTTTTGTAACCAGGTTCTGTGTCCTGGGACTGATCTCTATTCCAAATCCTTCCGCCGGACCACCATTGCCCTGAATTACAAGGTAAATGTTTGACCAGATTGCAAAAACACATCCCGTAATGATGATGGGCAAAACAAGGTATAGCCTGGTTTCCTGGGGGATAATTGCATTTATTTCTGTTCTCCATCTATCTGCAAGGGAAATCAGGTGGATAACAAAAGGAAACAGAAACATGAAAATAAAAATACCTGCCAGATATCCCATGACGAACTTACGTAATCGATGATAGTCCTTTCTCATGACAGGTGAGATTATTCTGGCCGTTTTTCTTAAGTACCTGGTTTCTGAAAACTGAGAAAAATACAACCAACTTAAAGGTATGACTTTTCACCGATAATTTCAACTAAAAATTATACTATCTTCAATATGAATATGTTACTAGAACTTCTGCGGGATAATTTCCCGGGATAAAAGTTGGAACATAAGAAATGAAAGGAAGGAATTCTAATATTTTTCCGGATATGAAACCCGGTGTTAATCGACAAAAGGGTACCGATATCCAAATTGTCTGTGGGAAAATTCAGTTGGAATAATTTAAAATGAAATTCAGGTTTGTTACAATCTCAACCGGACAAGTTCAGGCATTCTAAATCATGACATCATTGTCACTGCAGCCTGTCACAATTGACTAAAGCACCACTTCTTATTCCTGGGTTGCAGGATGTGCCATTGTTTCTGAATGAATTTTCGTGCTACTCTCCTGGTAAATGTTTGGGAAATACTGATGTGACCATTTTTTAAGTTCTTCAATTTCTTCAGTATTGTTGCCCATCCACATGATCAACTTTCGAAGTTCTTTATTGAATAAGTCTTTGTCGCAACTAAGTCTGCTGAGGATTGATTTGGCCATTTCTTTCATGACAGAGGATGTTTTTTGTTAATAATAAATAGTACCAGACAGGTTTCAAAATTATTAGCATTGAAGAGTATAGGAGTTAAAAGTAGATTGAGATTTTATTAATTAATTGCTTTTGTCCGAAAAGGTTACATACCTTTTCACGCAATTGTTGAGAAAACTTTAGAAAGTATACAGGCTGTTGATTACTTTGAATGCCTGAGAGTATTTTTTATGTTGTAAATATTTGAAAATGAATAAAATAATTATCCACTTCATTCTATTTGGAATGAGGAAGTATGAATGAAAAAAAATGAATAAGTGGGTAAAATGCTTAGATGACTTCTTTAAAAACTCGTTCTTCTGCCTTGATATGCAATCTCTCAGCTTTTTTCCAATCAATTTCAGCACCGGTTTGACTACCCAGCGAAATCTTTGCATTACCTCTTCCAACATAGGCGAGTGCAAACTGAGGATCTAACTTAATGGCAGAATTATAATCCTGTAAAGCACCACGGGGATCATCCATTTGTAACCTGACATTGCCTCTATTGTACAAGGAAATCGTATCAAATTCATCCAGGTTTATTGCATTTGAATAATCTTTTAAAGCCCCTTCCAGGTCATGCAACTCACATTTTGTATTTCCACGATAGCAATAAGCCAGGGATGAAGGATCCAGTTCAATAGACTTGTCGAGTTCTTTGAGTGCTTCAGGGAATTGCTTGAGCAAAAAATATGCATTTCCACGGTTAAGGTATGCTTCAGCAAAAGAAGGTTTGTAACTGATAGATTTAGAATAATCTAATATAGCGCCTTTGAGGTCATTGAGGCTAAGTTTGGCATTTCCTCTGAAATAATAGGCAAGGTATCCTGTTGGGTTTAACTCAATGGCCTCATCAAAGTCGATCATTGCATTTGCGAAATCTCCAATCTTCAGTTTATTCCGGCCTTTTCGGATAGCTAACTTAGATTGAATTGCAGAGGGCGTAAAAAAGCCAAGAGTCTTTAAAGCGAAGTTTTGATTCATTCTCAGAGGTTGATTAATGGGAACAAGTAACCGAGTGGGACGAGGGAACCGCTAAGAAAATTTAGAAGGTTGCCGGGATGAAAACAACCAATAGAAAAGTAAAAATAGGGAATTAATATTAAGAGCGTATTAATATTTAGAAAAAATATTTAATATTTAACTTCTATGCCAGTATTAGAGAAGAATGAGGGCTGCTAATAGAATAATGTTAAAAAGTAGTAATAATTTGATAATTTTTTACAGAAAGAATACAGTAAGTCATAGGCTTAATCTACCCATTACACCGTTGCTATTTCATTTTGCGAAACTTGATTATTCTTACTGGATGAATTCTGAATTCGTATTGTACTACATTATAATTTTTGACAGTTTCTAAATATATACACCCTGTTGATTATATGTTCAACTGCAACTTTGTCGGTTTTAGCTTATAATATTTACCGAACCGGAATAATCTGTCAGGAGTGGGAAAACCTGATTATTCGCACAATTGAAATAAATAACCAACAGGGTGAAATAATGTACAATTTAAAAACCGGTTCTCAGTGTCAGCATAAAATTTCTACCAGGGGCACTGATACCACTGGCGAAGTTACGATAATGCTGATCCAGGATGTTCTCCACTGCAAACTGTAGGTTAAGATACCTGTTAAACTGGTATCCTGCCCTCATGTTCAGGGTATACCAACCCGGCATACCATCTGCAGTTGCATAGGTTTGATTGTCTTCACCACTTGGACTGAAATTTTCAATATGCTTCCATCCATTGTACCGGGCAAAAATTTCTCCGGTAAATTTCGGATACTCCAGTTTTAATGAAGTCATTCCATAAACAGGAGGGATATGATCCAGCGGAACATCACCTTCTGTAATGGTTCCTTTGGTAAATGTAAGATTGCTTCTCACGGAGATATGTTTTGTCAACCGCGCAACAGCATTAGCTTCAAATCCTAAAATCGTTGCTTTTTCTACATTCTGCATTGCCTGCACAGCTGCAAGGCTACCATCGAAGACAATGGAATCCTGTCCGTTATAAAGGAAAGGGCTGATGACAAAAGCATCGGCCAGCAATGTGTAGAACCCTGTGATGCTAAGCTGTACATTTTCATCGAAGGTTTTCTCTATTGTCAGTTCAGCATTGTATGCAGCTTCAGGCTTCAAGTCAGGATTAGGGACAATGATAAGCTGGTCTGTACTGTTTGAATCATTCAACTTTGTGAGATCATCAATATTGGGTGCCCTGAAACCTGATGAAAAATTAGTTGCCAGCCTCCAGCCTTCTGTTGGAAAGAACACCAAACCGAGGCTTCCGTTAATTGCTGTATTATCCTGTGTCATCTTTGCATCAAAGGGGAACTTGATGAGATTCAACATTTCCTGGGTATATTCCGCTTCAAGGGAGACAGTATTTAACCGGATGCCCTGTGAAAAAATAAACTTTTCATTGATTTCCCAATTGTTGGAAGCATAACCGGCGAAACTCATCATCTGTCCACCACCATCAGGGTAACGGGTAGCTGCATCATTTGTGATCTCTCCCGTTTTGATGTTCTTATTATAGGCTTTCGAGTCCACATAATTCACATTTCCTTCTAATCCATACCTTAATTCACTTCTTGAAAATATTTTTTTCATGAAGTCAGCATTCACTGAAAAGATTCGGACAGTTTCTTCCTGGTTTTTTTTCTTGCTTTTGCCAAAACTCCGGCTCACTCTGTCTTCACTAATATACTGCCAGGCCGCCAATAAGGACGCATTGTCATATAACTTTGAGCCCTTAGCGAAGTCGGCTTTTAAGGAAATTAACGCCCTGGTTTGAGGGCCATAATACCATTCAGCATATTTTAATTTGCCTGCCGACATTTCTGTTAACCGGTCGTAACGAGGGATATTGCTTGAATTCGAATACTGTCCATTCAGGAGGAAGGATACTTTTTCATTGGGTTTCCAAAGCACTTTCGAGAAGATATCATATTGGCTGTACGCGGAGTTTTTCTGAACAAGGGGGTCACTGTTGACCATCATTGAATCAACTCCATTAATTCTCTCAGCATAATACAGGCATTTCCCCCAGTCCCCGTATTTACTGTCACGTTTACTGCCTTGCCTTAGATCACCAATGTTTTTTGTACTGGCGCCAAAAATTGCAGCTAATTTCTTTCCACCGATATTCATTGTGAAACTTTGAGAATAATCCTGGGAAGCACTTCCATAACGGAACATAGCTTTACCAGAACTGAATACTTTTCCGTTGGTTGAAAGAATCGGGTTCTTTGAATAGAAATGCATCACTCCCCCCATAGCATCACTGCCATAAATCACGGATCCTGGTCCATGCACTACCTCAACCCTCTCTAATATATTCGGGTCAATAGTGATCACATTCTGTAGATGGCCGGCACGATAAATGGCATTATTCATTCTGACACCGTCAATCACAATCAAAACCCGGTTGGTTTCCATCCCGCGAATTACAGGACTTCCTCCTCCAAGCTGACTTTGCTGTATGTAGGCAGTACCATTCTGTTGCAGTAATTCTGCGGTTGTCTGGGGATTGCCAAATTGTATTAACCTTGCAGGCAGAATATCAATTTTAGCCGGCAGATCCACATATTTTTCTTCAACCTTATTGGCTGAAAAGACTACTTCTTTCAGATTAATGACCGATGCCGATAATAATACTGTTGTCAGATTTCCTGTGAGAGAAGTCTTTTTCATCTCCAGGATGGTGAAAGATATGTGGGAGAAAATCAGGAGATCATCTTTTTTAAATGCTGAGACATCTGCTTCTCCTTGTTGATTTGTAACTGCTGAAATGGTTTTATTCTGATCATAAATCAGGCATTGACTGACTGGTTGAAGGTCGGTTGCAGAAAGGACCCTCACTGATTGCGGTATTGCTGCAAAACAGGATAACATCAATACCAGGAGTGGTACTAGTTTTTTCATATAATTTCAGATTATGGGAAGTTTTTCCCTTTAGTAACATTAATAGATTTCCGGCTTTGAGATTTCCGGGCAGAATAGTCTGCCATTCAAATGGATAAAATCCATCTTTCAACCATGATCACACATGATTGAAAATAATTCACCTTTCGGATTTCAGGTGAGGTTATTAAGAAATAGCCGGTAAAAATAAATAATTGAAAAATTGAGGAGGCTGATCCGGCACCTGTAACAAAGGATCATGATAGAATGAAAACTGACGTGTTACAAGAATGACTGAACTTCTGTAAACAGAAAAATTTTCTGGCTGATGTATAAAAGCAATCTTCACCAAGTGTTCAAGGAACATTCGTGCATTTTTTGAAGAAGGAAACTTTTTTTGCATTTCCTTGTCCATATTTTTAGAGATACTGATAATCTTGTCTTCTTTATGGTCAGGCTTACATGTATAGGTAATTTTCTCCCCATGATCAACCATACTCACGATATCATACATCTTTCCTTTGTACAGAATCTCTTTCTTACCCCCCTTCAATATCACCTTAACAGAGCCTTTAACAAATGTAAGATCAACAGTTTCAATCACATTACTCTTGCGAATTTCAGAGAATACTTTATGCCTGTGAAACGCTTGCATCACGGGGCCTACTACCATATAACCCACCAGGTTAAACAGCAGGACAGCCACCAGAAATACAGCTATAACAGTACAGACCAATTTATGCATATGCACAAAAGTATTTAATTAAGATGAACGAACAATGCGCTTACTTGTTTAATTCATGCCTAAAATGTAATTTAGATGTGCGATATGCAATTAATGTAAATTTGTTAGATATGATATTTGACCTTGACCTGATTAAAAAAGTTTATGATTCATTTCCTGCCAGGGTATCTGCAGCCAGGCAGCTGATAGGCAGGGATTTAACATTAAGTGAGAAGATTCTGTATACCCATCTGTGGGATAAGTTACCCACAGAGCCTTTTAAAAGAGGTGCAGATTATGTGAATTTTGGACCCGATAGGGTTGCCATGCAGGATGCAACCGCTCAAATGGCATTGCTACAGTTTATGACTGCCGGAAGAAACAGGACAGCAGTGCCGAGTACGGTGCATTGTGATCACCTGATCCAGGCCTCGGTAGGAGCAGAAAAGGATTTGAATCTTGCAAAGGATCAAAATAAAGAAGTATATGATTTCCTTGAATCTATTTCAGCCAAATATGGCATTGGATTCTGGAAACCGGGAGCAGGAATTATTCACCAGGTAATTCTCGAAAACTATGCATTCCCCGGTGGAATGATGATAGGAACTGATTCACATACGGTTAATGCCGGTGGCCTTGGCATGATTGCCATTGGTGTAGGTGGTGCAGATGCTATGGATGTAATGGCCGGTATGGCCTGGGAGCTTAAAATGCCCAAACTGATAGGAGTGAGGCTTACCGGTAAAATGAGTGGCTGGACATCAGCAAAGGATGTGATTCTCAAAGTGGCTGGTATTCTGACCGTTAAAGGTGGAACCGGTGCTATCGTGGAATATTTCGGTGAGGGTGCTGATGCCATTTCTGCCACAGGTAAAGGAACCATTTGTAATATGGGCGCTGAAATCGGGGCAACCACTTCGATCTTTGGTTATGATGATAAAATGAGTGCATACCTGAAAGCAACCGGGCGGACTGAAATTGCCCTTATGGCCGATGGTATCAGGAATGAACTGAGGGCTGACAGCGACATTGCTTTGCATCCTGAAAAGTATTTCGACCAGGTAATCGATATAGACCTGGACAAACTTGAACCCCATGTCAATGGTCCCTTTACACCTGATGCAGCCTACCCGGTTTCTGAATTTGTAAAGATTGTAAAAGAGAAAAATTATCCAAGGAAACTGGAAGTAGGTCTCATTGGATCCTGCACCAACTCTTCCTATGAAGATCTCACCCGGGCGGCATCACTAGCGCAACAGGCAATTGATAAACACCTGGATGCCAAAGCTGAATTTATTATTACTCCCGGGTCGGAACTTATTCGTTTTACCACCGAAAGAGATGGATTGTTATCCACTTTTGGCAAAATAGGCGGCGTTGTGATGGCCAATGCCTGCGGCCCTTGTATTGGACAATGGAAGCGTCATACTGATGACCCGGAACGCAGTAATTCCATTATTACCTCGTTCAACAGGAATTTTGCCAAACGTAATGATGGGAATCCAAATACACATAGTTTCGTTGCTTCTCCGGAAATTGTGACTGCCTATGCCATAGCCGGGGATTTATGCTTTAATCCATTAACGGATAGCCTTCAAAACTCTAAAGGGGAATGGGTTAAGCTGGATGAACCCCAGGGAATTGAACTTCCAACGGCCGGGTTTGATGTGGAAGATGCCGGTTACCTGGCACCTCCGGAAAATGGTTCAGGAATTGAGGTAAGTGTTAAACCAGACTCAGAACGTCTGCAACTTCTCGAACCTTTCAGTGCCTGGTCAGGGTTGGATTATACCCAAATGCCTTTACTCATTAAAGCAAAGGGGAAATGCACAACCGATCATATTTCTATGGCAGGGCCATGGTTGCGTTATCGCGGCCATCTCGACAATATTTCAAATAATATGCTAATCGGAGCCGTGAACTTTTTTGGTGAAAAGACAAATCTTGTTAAGAACCAAATGAGTGGTGAATACGCTTCTGTGCCTGATACTGCCAGGTCTTACAAAGCTTCTGGGATCGGTTCGATCGTTGTTGGAGATGAAAATTATGGAGAAGGTTCCTCAAGGGAGCATGCTGCCATGGAACCAAGGCACCTGGGTGTGAAGGTTATACTTGTGAAATCCTTCGCCAGGATTCATGAAACAAATCTCAAGAAACAAGGAATGCTGGCATTGACTTTCGCCGATAAAGCAGATTATGATAAAATCAGGGAAGATGACAGGATAGATATTTTGGGTTTAACAACATTTTCAGCAGATAAGCCCCTCCTGGCCATTCTTCATCATAAAGATGGAACTTCCGAGCAATTCACTGTGAACCATTCTTACAATTTTATGCAAATCAGTTGGTTTAAAGCTGGTGGGGCATTAAACCTTATCAGGCAACAGAATCAATAGTAGCAGCATTCATCAGTTCTTTCTCTTATTAAAACCAGTACTATGAAAACCAGGCAATTAGTAATTTGGGCATTCAGTATTCTCCTGATTAGTAGCTTATTTCCCTCTTGTGAAGATTGTATCACCGGAAATGGGCAACTGACCAGTAAAAATGTGACAATTGGTGAAATCAGGGATATTCGGTTATCGGGTGATGCCAATCTTCTTTTGATTTCTGACAGCGTTGATTTCCTGAAAATCGAAGGTGAAAGTAATGTGATCGAGACCTATGTTTTTGATGAGTCAGGGGGGACACTGAAGATTAAATCCAATAAATGCATACTTGGCAGTGAACAGGTTACGATCACAATTCCTGTTAGGGTGCTGGAATCCCTCTCTATCAATGGTTCTGGTAACATCAGGTCGAATTCCCGCCTTCGTGCAGGCGATCTTGAGCTGAGTATAAATGGTTCAGGCGATATAGATCTGGATATTGAAGCTGAGAATATAGTGAGCAAGATCAACGGCTCAGGAGCTGTTATACTGAGAGGCTCTTCAAAGAATGAAAGGGTGAATGTTAATGGTTCAGGAGATGTGGATGCTTCCGGATTGGCGGCAGGAAAAGTTAGTGTTACCATCAACGGTTCAGGTGATTGTAAGGTGATGGCCACAACAGCCCTGAATGTTGAGATCAGGGGAAGTGGTAACGTATATTATAAAGGTAGCCCGGATGTGAGCACCGAGATCAAAGGTTCGGGGTCAGTTATGAAACTTGAATAATGATTTTATATCCATACAACCAAGCCAAAGCAATTTTGCCCTTTATCACAACTTATGACACCGTCAATCCCGTGTTCGTAGGATGACAGTGGCCATTATTAACCAATTATCTGTTTGTTTGTGAGAGAAATATCGAAGTTCTTCGCCTGTTTATTCATTTCCTATGTATTCCTGGTGGGTTCAGCCGGGGCCCAGACAGGTGGTAAAAGCACCTATGATTTTTTGTCTATCGCTAATTCAGCGCGTATAGCTGCTTTAGGTGGAAATTTTGCAAGTATTCGTGATCATGACCTGAGTCTTGCGATCCCAAATCCCTCATTGATCACACCTGAAATGAACAATAAGCTGGCTTTCAGCTATGTGAATAATTACTCGGATGTCAATTTCGGTTATGCAGCCTATTCCAGGACTTTTCAGAAATTGGGGAGTTTTACCGGAAGCCTTCAGTTTCTTGATTATGGTGAATTTAAATATGCCAATGAAACCGGTGATATTGCGGGAAATTTCAAGGTAGGTGATTATGCCCTTAACCTTGGTTGGGGAAGAGTATTGGACTCTGTTTTCTCCATAGGGGCAAACTTTAAGGTGATCTATTCTGATCTTGAGGCTTATAGTTCAATGGGATTAGCAGTAGATGTTGCAGGCAGTTATTTCCCCAATAAAAACACTTGTGTATCCCTTGTCTTCAGTAATATTGGAAGACAATTGACCTCATATACATCTAATGGAGTGCAGCCTCTGCCCTTTGAAATTCAACTGGGGGTTTCGAAAAGGCTTGAGCATCTTCCGTTTAGGTTTTCGATCCTGTTGCAGCACCTGGAGAAATGGGATCTTACCTACGAATCACTTGGAGAAGAGATCGACCCATTTACAGGCCAGGCCGTTTCACAAAGCAGCCTGGATAATTTTGCCAATAAAGCTTTCAGGCATGTAGTGCTGGGAGGGGAGTTTATTCCCGCAAAATTTCTGAGCCTGAGAATGGGTTATAACTTCCAGAGACGCCAGGAACTTAAAATTGATTCACGTCCCGGCACCGTTGGCTTTTCATGGGGAATAGGGATCAATGTTTCGAAATTCAGCATCAATTATTCCAGGGCTACCTATCATCTTGTAGGTGCAAGGAATTACGTAACATTGACCACCAACCTGGGTGATTGGACCCGGAAATAATATCAGGATGTTTGTGAAGCCCTGATGATGTCTGCAAAGATTCCGGAAGCGGTTACATCGGCTCCGGCCCCGGCTCCCTTTATAACTAATGGCTGTTCTACATACCTGTCGGTATAAAATAGTACAACATTATCTTTCCCGTATAAATGATAAAGGTCATGTTGAGCATCAATCTGCTGCAATCCCACAGAGGCTTTCCCATTATTCAGGCTGGCAACAAATTTTAGCTTGCACTTTTTTGCATCTGCTTCAAGGAATAGCTTTCGGAAATGCTCTTCATGCTTCTCCATTTCCGCATAGAACTGGCTGACATCACCTTCCAGGCATGACTCAGGAAGGAAGCCGAATGATTCAATCTCCTCCATTTCCATCGCGTATCCTGATTCCCTGGCAAGAATGAGAATCTTTCGCATTACATCCGTTCCACAAAGGTCAATCCGGGGATCCGGTTCAGCATAACCTTCATCCTGGGCCCTTTTCACAATGGAAGCAAAACTATCGGTTCCATTATAAGTATTGAATACAAAATTTAATGTCCCTGATAGCACCGCTTCAATCCGATGAATTTTGTCACCACTTCTTACCAGGTCGTTTAATGTACCGATAATTGGTAAACTGGCGCCAACATTGGTCTCGAATAAATAGGAGGTGTTAAATTCCCTTGCGGTTTCCTTGAGCAAACTATAACTCTTATAGGTGGATGCAGCCCCGATCTTATTACAGGCAACAATGGCAACACTTTTTTTAAGCAAATCCAGGTATGTTTCAACGATCCCTGCATTCGATGTGATGTCGACCAATACTGAATTTCTAAGGTTCTTATCAATAATATATCTTGTAAATTTTTCAAGGCTCATCGCCTCCCCCGAACCTTGATTTTCCTTCCATTTATCCAGGTTAATACCATTTTCATTCAGAATCATATTCCTGCTGTTGGCAATACCTACCACCCTTAGTTGAAGCCGATGGTTCCCGAGAAGGTATTGTTGCTGATTCCTGAGCTGTTCCATCAATCGGCTGCCTACATTACCTATGCCAATTACATATAGGTTCACCTGTTTATAGGACGATTCGAAGAACTCCTCATGCAAGACATTCACTGCTTTTGTTACATCATTTGTACTGATAACAGCAGAAATATTTTTCTCTGAAGATCCCTGGGCTATTGCCCTGATATTCACACTGTTTCTTCCCAAAGCACCAAACATTTTACCACTGATTCCCGGGTGATTTTTCATCTTATCACCCACAAGTGCGATGATGGATAACCCGGTTTCAATTTGTAAAGGTTCAACGATGTTTAATGTTATTTCGACAGCAAATTCATGGTCTACAGCTTTCTTTGCCCTGTTGGCATTGGCTTCATCCACAGCCACACAAATAGAATGTTCCGATGAACTCTGAGTAATCAGAATCACATTGATCTTTTTCTCCGATAATGAGCCAAAGAGCCTCCTGGAAAACCCGGGAATACCTACCATACCACTGCCTTCCAGGCTGAGGAATGCAATTTTATTCATACTGGAAATGCCTCTTACCAGGTTGCTGTTCTCAGAAACATTGCTTTCTATTAAAGTTCCTTCATGATCCGGGTTAAAGGTATTCTTGATCCAGATCGGCACATTCCTGCTCATTAAGGGCTGAAGGGTAGGAGGGTAAATCACCTTGGCACCAAAATGTGTGAGTTCCATGGCCTCTTTATAGGAAATGGAGGGAATTACCCTGGCATTCACAACAACTCTCGGATCTGCAGTCATCATCCCAGAAACATCCGTCCATATCTCAAGGACCTTTGAATCCGTAGCAGCTGCGTAGATGGCAGCGGAATAATCTGAACCGCCTCTGCCAAGGGTGGTTGTAATCCCTTCCTGGCTGGAAGCTATAAAACCAGGAGCCAGGTAGAGATCAGCCGGATGCTCGTTAATAAAGTCACGGATCAACTGGTTTGTTACTTTCATATCAGGAACAGCTGTTCCAAAGCTGGAATTTGTGCATATCAGTTTCCTGGAATCAAGCCAAATATTTTTTATCCCCTGGTAATCCATTGCAGCAGAGATTATCTGCGACGAAAGGTATTCTCCGTGGCTGACAATATTATCCAAAGTGCGGGGTGATAATTCTTTTAGTAGAAACACAGCTTTGCACAGACTCTCCAACTCTAGACAGTTGGTTTTAATAAGTCTCTCAATAGGATTGGGTTGGTTTTCACTCAATAATTCCCTGGCAACCTGTAAGTGACGGTCCTCAAAAACCTTGAGTTTCTGAAGATACTGACTGTCCTGAATGGATGCCAGTTTGCCGGCTTCAATTAACAGGTCAGTTGAACCTCCTAATGCAGAAACTACGATGATAGTCTGATCTTTAGCAAGAGATTTGGTGACAATACTAATTACCTTCTTAATATTTGCACTATTGGCGACTGAAGTCCCCCCGAATTTTAATACCTGCATAACTCACTTTATATTTCTGGGATTAAAGATATGAAATATTCACATTTCTGCATTTGACAGGTTGTTCAGCCCTTTGCAAATGGTTTAATCAAAAGAAAGCAGTAATTCGTTGACATTTATACTGTTTATCATTTAATAATGTCTATTTTCGTTCATTAATACTGGTGATAATGAATGTGACCATTGACCCTGATGCCGGGTTTTGTTTTGGGGTGGAAAAGGCGGTAGAAACTGCACAAATTGAATTAGCCCGGCATGGTCAACTCCTTAGCCTGGGGGATATCGTTCATAATACAGCTGAACAGGAACGTCTGATTGCCAAGGGAATGAAAGTGATCCGGCATGATGAACTAGCAGACTATTCAGGTCAGAGCGTGCTCATAAGGGCTCATGGAGAACCTCCTGAAACATATGCATCTGCCTTAGAAAAAGGCATAGAAGTCATTGACGCGACCTGCCCGATAGTATTAAAACTTCAGGAAAGAATCTGGAAACTGTATCATGAAGAAGCAGGGAAGGATACACAGATAGTGATCTTTGGTAAAATCGGACATCCTGAAATTACCGGTTTATTGGGTCAAACTGAAGGTACTGCCATCATTATCCACAAAGCTGAGGATTTAGAAGGGCTTGATTATTCAAAACCCATCAGGATGTTTTCACAAACCACCATGAGTTTTGAATCATACCAGTCGATTGCTAACCTGGTAAAGGGACGAATGACAAAAGCCGGGAACCTTGACCTGGTAATTAATAAATCCTATTGCCGGCAGGTTTCAGGCCGGACTCAGAGCCTGAAGAGTTTTGCCGCGTCTCATGATCTCATTATTTTTGTGAGTGATAAAAAAAGTTCAAACGGGGAGTTTCTCTATAATGTCTGTCGCTCAGTTAACCCAAACAGTAATTTTGTGCATGGTATTCATGAACTTGATGAAACATGGTTTTCGAATATAAACTCTGTTGGAATAACAGGAGCAACTTCTACCCCAAAGTGGTTGATGGAAGAAGTGGCTGATGTCATTGAAAACGGAGATTTTAGTTGATAAGAAATTCCTTAGACTTTCTTAAGTTTATATATCAATGCTTACTTTCGTAGCATAGAATTATTATGGTAAATTCAACCGGAAAGTCCTGTTAAAGTGTTTCTTAAAAAGCTGAATATCATTAACTTCAAGAGTTATGTTCACTCAGAGATGGAATTCTCTGAAAAGATTAATTGCTTTGTAGGGAACAATGGTGTTGGGAAAACCAACCTTCTGGATGCTATTTATTACCTGTCATTTACCAAAAGCTATTTCAACTCGGTTGATACCATGAATATCAGGCATGGAGAGGAATTCTTTGCCATTCACGGGACCTACCAGCGAAATGGAGGATTGCCGGAAGTTGTTAGTTGTATACAGAAAATCGGATCAAAAAAGCAGTTGAAACTAAATGCAAAAGAGTACGACCGGATGTCGGAGCACATTGGCCAATTCCCTTGTGTGATGGTTTCTCCTTATGACAGGGACCTGATTAACGAAGGCAGCGATGTGAGGCGAAAGTTCATCGACTCAGTAATTTCCCAATTCGATAAGCTCTATCTTGAAGATCTGATTCGCTATAACCGCTTACTTGAACAGAGAAATTCATTACTGAAGCAGTTCTCTGAATCAAGGCATCCCGACAGGGTGTTGTTGTCGATGTTGGATGAACAAATGTCAATACCTGCCACCCAGATCTTCCAGAAAAGAAAGAGTTTCCTGGAAGGATTTTTACCCATTTTCTGTCATTATTTCAATTTCATCAGTGGCGGATTGGAAGAGGTGGATATCCGCTATGAATCGCATCAACATACAGGTGAATATTTCGACCTGGTGAGTGCTGCGACAGAGAAGGATTTAGTCACAAGATATTCAACAATAGGGATTCATAAAGATGACCTGATTTTCGATATTAATGGATATCCCGTAAAGAAATTTGGATCCCAGGGACAACAGAAATCCTTTGCTGTTGCATTGAAGCTGGCTCAATTCGATTTTACCAGGAACCTGGTGTCTTACAAACCCCTGCTATTATTCGATGATATCTTTGATAAACTTGACCCTGACAGGGTGCAACAGATCATTGAACTGGTTGCGAAAGATAGTTTCGGACAGGTTTTCATTACGGATACGGAATCAGGAAGAATAATGAGATCCTTCGATACATCGTCGATCCCACATAAAATTTTTGAAATCAAAGGTTCTACTATTCAATTAATGAGTCATTCATGAGCAGGCGATCCACAGAAATATCCTTAAAGGATGCAATTGAGAAAATGCTCAAGGATTATAAACTTGAGGATAAACTTCTTGAAACCCGCTTGATTGGCTCATGGGAGCAGGTCGCCGGAAAGTTAATTGCACGTCACACCCGGGAATTGTACATTCAGAATCGGGTACTTTGTATTAAGACGGATATTGCCGCGCTGAAACAGGAATTGACCTATATGAAGACCAGTTTGCTCGATAAGCTTAATAAAGCCGCCGGCTCAACGGTGATTGATGATATCAGGTTTTTATAGCGCCTGGTAATTAGTTAGCATTGAATCAGACCTCCTATGAAGAATAATTTATTAATAATATTCTCCATAATTTCAACCCTTTCCGTTATTGGATGGATGATAACAGATTTCTATGGAGGAAGGATTTTGATCAGAATACTCTGGTTTATTTCGAGAAATCATATCGAAACATCTTTGACTCATCCAAGATTAGAAATGGAAAAACAAATTCCGTTTACATGAGGCCCGTCAACTTTTAAAATAATGACTTGGCTCAAATGTGAATATTGAGGACACTACAGATACCGAGCTTGGAAGCTAAAGCGGAACTGACTAGGCACATTGAAGAAGCAAATATAATAGATAAATTTAATGTAATTTCTAAAATCAACGCTAACTGGCAGCTTGTGCATCTTGGCATAATAAGTACTAAATTTATCCTCGAGAGTTGATTAAATCAACCAGTGAACACTTAAATAATTCGTGGCCAAAGTATCAAGTCCCAAAAGAAGTTTTACAGAAAATTCTCTTCTCCATTTGGATAGCTTTATATAATTGGGTTGGGTGGGACTAAATGGACGATTGCTCTTGAAAGGTAAAATGAATGACAAAAAAATACTTGGTTCTATCGATAAAAACTTGTTGAGAAATAATTCAAGAAATTTTAGATAAACCAACTAAAGGAATTAGACCATGTGACTTTCAGCCTAGCTTTTCAATGGATTTAATACTTTTAAAAATAGGTCGAAATGATGGATTAATAATGATTATCGAAACAATTCATTCGGAAATTGATTGATCTAACAATCTAAAACTTGACTCATATTTCAAAAAGATATGATCATTGACGATATGTTGAGGGTTCATCAGAAGTTGACAAGAGTTTTTTGCAGATTCAACTCTGTCAATAAAGTCAAATCCATTTGTGGTAGAAATTGCTGGTGAAATCAATGGGGTTAAGCTTGCCTACTTTTGCTGCTTTAAAAGACTTCCAAAGTAAGTCATGACAAATCTCAGGCAAAGAATGTTCTCAGCTGTTAAAAGAAACAGACAATTTATAAGTAAAATTGATAATCTTGAATCTAGGTCCTATCAGGTTTATATTGATAGCCTTGAAAACAGATTTGAACAATCAAAAGAAATAATAATGGACACTTTAGCTAATTGGAATGGTGAAAAAGGTGTATTGTGTTAAGATATAAACTATATTCTTAAAGTTTTATAGGCGAGTTTATGGAAAGAAAGTGGAAAATCAAGAAAATGAATGGGGACTCAGTTAGTGGACATACAACTGGATTAACTGAAACCTGCAATAATGAATAAAATGTTTACAAATAATCAAAGGCCATTGCAATGCTCCGTGATTAATTCCTTTTCATGGTTTAAAAAAATGGCCTCAGTGGTGCTGTTGCCAAATGGACAATATTTGATGTGTGGAACAATGGCAGTCCAAACACCATTAGATATATTTTAAAATGTGATAAAAAACTGGCCCCCGCCAAGGCCTTCGTCCCAGCGCCAAGGCCACCACACAAGAAGGCCTTGCAACGTTGGCCCTTCAGCCTGCAAAAGAGCTATTTCCTTTTAGTAAGATTATAAGATATTCCTTTTGAAAAGAATAGCATCTCCAACATGAACCTGAGAGATAAAAATCAGTATTTTGGAGACATATTCCTGCCATCGAGTGATTATATTTCCCTGGAGATTTCACAAACCTGACCTTTGTTTTCGATTTAATCACGAAAACAATGAAATCAAAAGTTAATTGCAATAGCAAACTATCAATTCTGATAGGTGGCTTATTCCTTGTATGCATTAGTCTCCCAGGGTGCAAAAAAGATGATACTTCAACAATTTCCGGAGATTTACAAGTCGTTCCTCGCGAAGCGGCTTACGCAGGTTGCTATCCGCTTCTCGGCACAAGTCAAACCAAATCCTGGGACAATGACGGCAACATTATCATCCCTATTTTGGGAGAAGCCTTTTTTGGTCAGGATGCTCAGTTTACCCATACAGCACCTGTTTATACCAAAAGCAGTGATGGACTTACGGTAAAAGACGAAGTTACCGGTTTAACCTGGCAGAAAACCTATGAAAAACCAACTTCCGGTGGTATGTATTACTGGGCAGAAACTCAGACTGAAGTTGACAATCTGAACAAACAAAACTATGGCGGCTATAACGACTGGCGCGTGCCTACCATCAAGGAGCTATACTCTTTATGGAATGCAAGTGTCGGTTGGCCTTGGATTGATACAAAATATTTTGATATTAAATATACAGATGAACAAGACCTTAGTCACGCAATATTCTGGAGTAGCGACAAATATACCGGAGTAATGGGCAATGTAAACGGGGAAACGCCCGGAGCAGAACTTGCCTTTGGTGTGAATTTTGGCACCGGACATATTAAATCGTATAGTATCAGCGTAGGTCCAAAACACTTTGTTCGTTGTGTACGCGGCAATCTTTCGTATGGCGTCAATTTATTCCAAAACAACAACGATGGTACTATTTCCGATTTGGCTACCGGCTTAATGTGGCAACAAACCGACAACGGTTCGGGAATGGATTGGGAACACGCACTGGCTTATGCGCAAACGCAGAATAACGCAAATTATCTGGGGCACAACGATTGGCGTTTACCCAATACAAAAGAATTACAAAGTCTGGTGGATTACACACGGTCTCCAGGTGCAACAAACCCAGCCAATGTGGGACCGGCAATCAATGCCATGTTCAGTTGTACGGCTATTCTGAACGATGGCGGAAAGGCCGACTACCCCTATTACTGGACAAGTACATCGGCAATTTCAAATCCAACCGGCACTTACAACAATGCCTGGTATGTGGCTTTTGGCCGGGCAGAAAATGGAAGCGGCGAAGACCTTCACGGTGCCGGTGCTGTGCGCTTTGACAAAAAGATAGTAGGAACCGGCGAAGGAGAGGAACGGGTGTTAAACTATGTACGATTGGTAAGAACAATTAAATAAGTGAATAGTATGAAAAGTAAAAGGAGAATAATAGTTGCATTTGTTGCTTTGTTTATTTTTATAAATTTCATAAACGCACAAACCAATACTGCTCCCGCAAAGAGCAGTATTCCAATAGAAATGCTTTTCCCGCAGGGCAAATCCAAAGCATTGATTTTGAGTTTTGATGATGGAAATGTAGCCGACAGGCATTTGGTGAAATTGATGAATGAGTATGGTCTGATTGGGACTTTTCATCTTAACTCCAATAAACTCGGGACAAAGGATTATCTCACCAAAGAAGAGATTAAAAACCTGTACAAGGGACACGAAGTATCCGGTCATACGGCTAATCATCCAAGTCTGCCTTCGCTATCAAAAGTCGATGTGATTTATGAAGTGCTGGAGGATAGAAGAGAATTGGAGCGACTGATAGCTTATCCTGTTCGTGGAATGTCGTATCCTTTTGGAAATACCAGCGATCTTGTAATTGAGGCAATAAGCGGATTAGGCATCGAATACGCAAGAACTGTCGGTGATACATACAACTTCAATCTGCCCACTGAATTTCTTAAATGGCAGCCTTCCATTCATTTATTCGGAAAAACAAATTATATACCCAACGACACGGCAAACGACATAAAAGAATTAGGACAATTTTATCAGCTTACAAATGAGTTTCTGAATTCGAAGTCATTGGCCTTGTTTTATGTATGGGGACATAGTTGGGAATATGAAGGACCCGGTAATAAATGGGCAGAAGTGGAGACGTTTTTCAAAATGATTTCCAATAATCCTGAAATATACTATACCACACAAATAGAGTTGGTGGATTATATCAATGCCTTTAAAAATCTCAAATTTTCTGTCGACAAAACCATGGTTACAAATCCAAGTTCGATAACTGTGTATGTGAGAATGAATGGGAAAGTATTTACCATTGAAGCTGGTAGCACACAGCTGTTGAATTAATCGGAGAAGAAATAAGTTCTAAATAGCCATTCCTGATAATGGCATTACTTAGCAGGGTTGATATTATGATCGATCTGCTGTCCTCCATGTGACCTATAAATACAAATGAATAAGACATGAAAAAATGCCTTTTAATAATTTCAATATTCCTTACCCTGCTCTCAACTGCTCAAAATAACAGGCAGAATATTAGAGGTATTATTTCAGACAAACTTTCGCAAACTATACTTCCCGGAGCAACCGTTCAATTAGTCAACAGTAAAGTGAACAAAGGAACGGCAACTGACTTAAATGGGAATTATGTTCTTCTGGATCTGCCACCTGACAGGTATGAAATAAAGGTTTCATATATTGGGTATAAAGATGCATTTGCAACTAATGTTGTGGTGACTTCAGGTAAAGAAGTTGTGCTGGATATAGTGATGGAAGAAGACCTTAAACTCTTGAATGAGGTGGTGATAACATCAAACAACAAGGCGGGAACATTGAACGATTTAGTCCCGGTTAGTGCCCGGACATTCTCAACTGAGGAAGTAAACCGCTATGCAGGGGGGCGAAGTGATCCCGCCCGTTTGGCAGCTAATTTCGCCGGAGTAAGCGCACCTGACGACAGCAGAAACGATATTGTAATCCGGGGCAATTCGCCAGTTGGTGTTTTGTGGCGCATTGATGGAATGAACGTTACCAACCCTAACCATTTCGCAACGGTAGGTACAACCGGTGGAGCTGTGAGTGCGTTAAATACCAACCTTTTGAGAAGTTCCGACTTCCTGACCTCAGCATTTCCAGCCGAATATGGCAATGCCACGGCCGGGGTTTTCGACCTGGGTTTCAGAAATGGAAATACACAGAAACGGGAAACCACTCTGCAGGCTGGTCTGATCACCGGCCTCGAAGCTACTACCGAAGGGCCAATCAGTAAGAAAAATGCTTCATCATATCTTGTTGGATACCGCTATGCACTGGCTGGTGTAGCCCAGGCAGCAGGCATTGATATTGGCACAACGGCCCTGCCTTCGTATCAGGATTTGTCATTTAATGTAAACAGCGGCAACACCAAAATGGGCAGGTTTACACTGTTTGGCATTCTTGCCACAAGTACCATCAATATTGCTGGTGGCAATTCAGGTGAGTTGTATGGAGGTGAAGGTGGCGGACATGATTTGAGCAGTCAAATCGGCATTATCGGGATAAAACATTTCAAACAACTGAATAGCAAATCCTATTTTAGTTCCAATATTGGGTTAAACTATTCAAAGTCGGGACAAACAGATTATAGCTTCGACAGAATGACTGATTCAGTTTATACGAAATCAGAGAATAAGGTTACCAGGACAGGATATAATTTTTCAAGCAGTTTCAATTCCAAGATAAACTCAAGGTTATTCGTAAAAATTGGAATCCAGGATGAAGTGATTGGATTGAACCTTTATTTCAGGGAGAAAAGAGATCCCCTCTCAGAATTTAAACAGATATGGGATTATAATAGTTACACAAATCTGGCGCAGGCCTACATGCATGCCAAGTATAGCTTTAATGATAAGCTCACTCTCAATGCGGGTTTACATTCCCAGCTGTTTTTCCTGAATAATTCTCTCTCAGTCGAGCCACGTTTAGGGTTAAAATATGAAATTGATTCTAAAAGCAGCCTTACCTTTGGCTATGGACTCCATTCACAAACGCAACCCCTAAATGTTTACTTTTTACAAACTCAGATTGCTGATGACTCCTATGTTTATAACAATGAGAACCTTGATTTTACCAAAAGCCATCATTTCGTATTGGGTTACGATTTGCAGCCTTTCAAAGACTGGCGGTTGAAAACAGAGGTCTATTATCAGTCACTCTACAATGTGCCGGTAAACACTTTTTCGAGCAGCTATTCAATGCTAAATACCGGAGCAGGTTTTAAGACCGATCTGGAAGATAGTCTGGCAAATAATGGAACCGGGACAAACTATGGAATAGAACTGACATTAGAGAAATTTTTCAGCCGCGGATATTATGGCTTGTTTACTTCCTCGATTTATAGTTCTAAGTATAAAGGAAGCGATGGAGTAGAGCGAAACACAGCATTCAACGGGAAATACGTATTCAATATTTTGGGTGGAAAAGAATGGAAGGTGGGAAGCGAAAAACAGAACAAAATATCAGCCGATATAAAATGCACCAATGCAGGGGGAAGGGCTTACACCCCTATTGATCTGGAGGCTTCGGCTGCCACAGGCCGCGAACAATTATCTACCGATGCCTATTCGGATTTTTATGCCAATTACTTCCGTTTGGATTTCAAGCTCGGTTATACGCACAACAGCCGGACGAAAAAACTTTCGCAGTCGTTTTCCATTGACCTGCAAAACATCACGAACAATGATAATGTTTTCTCACAAAGCTATGATGACAGAAGCCGGTCGTTAAACACCACCTACCAGCTCGGGTTTTTCCCGAATGTGATTTATAAAATACAGTTTTAAAGATGTTTTATACATTTGAGAGATGACAAGAATCACTTTAAGCAGCCGCAGAATCGAATTATTTTCATATTTCCTGATTTGGGCTTTCGTTTTTTCTGTGCCATATTTCAGTGAGCGAAGTTCAGGACACATTAACTGGCAAGAGGTCATAAAAAACTGGGCACATGTTTTCGGGTTTCTCGTTCTTTTTCTGATCAATGTATATATCCTGGTACCCCGGTTGCTCTTAACAAAGAAATACAGGTATTACTTTGTGATGGTGTCGGTTCTGATTGGTTTGGTGGTAGGATTAAACATTCTCGGCCCCAAAGTATTTCCTCCTCAGCCTGGAACTAAAACTGAAGTACCAGCCGAAAATTCAACGCCTCCCATGATGAATGCCCATAAAGGAAAGCCTCCTGTTATGGCTTTCGCGGATAATTTTATCATTTGTATCCTGTTGGTAGGTGCCGGCACAACTGTAAAGCTGATGTCTAAATGGCTGAGCGAGGAGAAACTGCGTAAAGATGCCGAGAAGGAACAGCTTAAAACAAACCTTGCTCTCCTGAAGCACCAGGTAAGTCCGCACTTTTTCATGAATACTTTGAATAACATCCATGCACTTATTGAAATGGATACTGAAAAAGCACAGGACGCTATTGAAAGGCTTTCAACTCTTATGCGTTACTTGCTTTATGATTCGGCTCAAAATGTGATTGAATTGAACAAAGAGATAGAGTTTATTAAAAGTTTTGTTTCACTAATGCAACTCAGGCATTCAGAAGAAGTAGATGTTAAAATACTGATCCCAGATCAAATCCCGGATATTAAAATTCCCCCTATGTTATTTATTTCATTGCTCGAAAATGCCTTTAAACATGGTGTGAGTTATCCGATGAAATCGTATATTTATTTCGAACTGCAATTCCATGATAATTCTCTGGTTTGTAACATCAGGAATAGCAAACACAAAAAAGCTGCAAATCAGTTTGACGAATATTCGGGAATTGGACTTGAGAACATAAGGAAAAGTCTCGATCTGTTGTACGAAAAGGATTATGAATTAGTAATCTCCGACAACGAAATTGATTTCGGGGTAAACCTCACAATTCCGGTATGAACATACTTTGCATAGTTATTGATGATGAACCGCTTGCAGTAAAAAAGATTGCAGCTTATATCGGAAAAGTTCCGTTCCTGGAATTGGCGGCTGAGTGCAGAAGTGCAGCTGAGGCGATGAACGTCATGAATTCTGTTGATGTTCAGCTCCTTTTTATCGATATTAATATGCCTGAGATCAGCGGAATGGAGTTTGCAAAATCGCTGACAAACAAACCTTACATAGTATTCACTACAGCCTACAGCGAATATGCAGTGGAGGGTTTCCAGGTTGAAGCTGTCGATTATTTATTAAAACCAATCTCATTCAGCAATTTTCTGAAAGCGGTCAATAAGGTTAAAAATCGTATAGAACTCACCTCAAATAATCAGAAGGAAAGCGTAACGACCAAAGCGAATCATCTTTTTGTTAAATCCGATTATAAACTTATCCGAATTGAGCTTACCGATATAAAATACATTGAAAGCCAGCACGAGTATATCAAAATTTATCTGAACAATAGCAACCCGATAACGACTCTTTTAAGCTTGAAAAGCATAGAAGAAGTACTACCCCCGGAAAAGTTTATGCGGGTTCATCGCTCGTTTATTGTCAATCTTTCAAAGATATCAGTGATTGAACGGAACAGGATTGTTTACGATGGGAATGTATATATACCTGTAAGCAAGCAGTATAAAGAAAAATTCCTGAAGTATATTGATGGGAATTTAGGTTATTTATGATAAGGGCTTCATCAGGTATTCAAGCATCGTAATCGGCTCAATCTTTCGTGCAGCCAGGAAGGTAACTTCTCTTCAATTCCTTTTGGCATATACATTCAAATGTTTATAGCCACCTGGAACACTTTAACCCTAATCACTACCCGAATTATTTTATCTCGCACCACATCATTTTTTTTCCTTCCAGGAAAGCTTCCAGCCTGTCGCCAATTTTTACAGGACCCACACCTGCGGGGGTTCCGGTGAAAATGTAGTCGCCGGTTCGCAAGGTGATAAACTGGGAAACATAGGATATGAGAGTGTCAATAGGAAAGATCATTTCAGATGAATTACCCTTCTGCACCGTTTCACCATTCAGGGTGAGGTGGAAATTCAGGTTATTCACATCAGGAAATTCTGAAACAGGCCTGAAACTGCTTACCGGGGCGGAATAATCGAAAGCTTTGGCTTTTTCCCAGGGCAAGCCTTTTTCTTTGGCTTTCTGTTGAAGATCCCTGGCAGTAAAATCAATGCCCAGGGCAACGGCATCATAATATGTGTGAGCAAATGCCGGACTTATATGCTTCCCAACCTTGCAGATCCTGTAAACAATCTCACACTCATAATGTAGGTCGGAGGTGAATTCAGGATAATAGAACGGCCGGTTGCGGATCAGCAGGGCTGTATCAGGCTTGAGAAAAAATACCGGTTCCGTTGGGATTGCATTGCTAAGTTCCTTAGCATGTTCAGAATAATTGCGGCCTATGCAGATGATCTTCATGGCAATACATTTTTCATTTTTTGGAATAAAACCCGTAGAGAAAGAGCACGCTCTTTCTCTATTAATAATATTAACCCTTATTGAAATTCCGGAGTTTGATCGCGGTAATTAACTTTTTAGTGGATAGGAGGAATTCTCCCTTCATCATCCAATCGTAATATGAAGGTTCCATGCGGAATACTTCCTCAACGGTTTTCCCTTTATGCTTTCCAAAATTGAATACTTCCTGTCCTTTGGTGTTGAAGATGATTTGCCCTGCCAGGTCTGCATTTCGATTGTAAAAAGAGAAATCATGCAAGGCTTTGACATCATTTACAACTGGTTTTGACACTTTCCCCTCATGATCGGTATATTCAGTGTCGGTATAGCGATCGAGCTGTGCCTTCAGAATTTCATAAGTAGCCCTGGTATCGGCTTCAGCACTGTGGGCATTGATCAATTCCTTGCTGCAATAGAATTTATAGGCAGCTTTCAGTGTGCGTTGCTCCATCTTATGAAAGATATTCTGCACATCAATAAACCTACGGCTCTTCAGCTCAAACTCAATTCCGGCCCGAAGAAACTCTTCCACCAGCACAGGAATATCGAATTTAATGGAGTTGTAACCTACCAGGTCACAATTTTGAATAAATGCATTCAGGTTGCCCGCAATATCCTTGAATAGTGGCTTATCTTTCACATCCTCATCACTGATTCCATGAATGGCAGTCACTTCAGGTGGAATTGGAATACCGGGGTTGACTAAATGACGTTTGAATTCTTCATGTCCGTCAGGTGCAATCTTAAGGATGGCTATTTCAACAATACGGTCGGTGGCAATATTAACTCCGGTAGTTTCAAGGTCAAAAATTACCAGTGATCGGGAAAGGTTAAGCTCCATGAGAGGGATTAATTGATAGTTATTTAATATGATGAGAGGAATAAATTCAAAGGTACTCAGGATACCTATATTTTTTCAGGATCAGGTAAATAGTTTTCACAAAGATTTCAGCATTAAAACCTTGATGATCTCAAAAAAAATGCCGGGTAAACAAAGGTCGCTCACCCGGATTTTCCACCATAAACAAACTGAAATCTTTTAGATGTTCATATTTACATCGAAGCTTTCGAGTACCTGTTGCATTTTTTTGAGGAACTGTCCCCCGAGTGCACCGTCAACAATACGGTGATCATAGGCGAGTGACAACATACAAATATGCCTTATTGCAATTACATCACCTTCAGCCGTTTCAAGAACCCAGGGACGTTTTTTAATAGTACCGATTCCAAGGATGGCAACCTGTGGCTGATTAATAATAGGTGTACCGGTCAAACTGTCAAATGTGCCGAAATTGGTGACTGTGAATGTCCCTCCCTGTATATCGTCAGGATTCAGTTTATTCTTCCTGGAACGATCAGCGAGGTCATTGACATCCTTTACCAATCCAAGAAGGTTTTTCTGATCAGCGTTGCGAATAACAGGAACAATGAGGTTGCCATCAGGAAGTGCAGCTGCCATCCCGATATTAATATTTTTCCTTTGGATTACTTTATATCCGTCAACAGAAGCATTTACATTTGGGAATTCCTTCAGCGCTTTGGCTGCAGCCTCAATGAAGATCGGTGTATAGGTGATTTTCTGCCCTTCACGTTTCTGGAAGGTATCTTTTACCTTTTCGCGCCAACGTACAATATTGGTTACATCTACTTCGATAAAGGAGGTAACATGCGGGGAAACACCTTTCGACATCACCATATGGTCGGCGATCAACCTGCGCATACGATCCATGTCAATCACCACATCTCCGGCGGCAGACGTAATTGTTGGGGCTGTTACTTTTGGCTGGGTGGGTGCTGTTGTAGCAGGAGCCGAAACTGCCTTAGGTGCAGCAGTCCTGTTTTGCAGGTAGTTCAGGATATCTTGCTTATTGAGCCGGCCTTCTTTCCCGGAACCTGGAACTAACTCAAGTTCTGAAAGGGGTATGTTTTCCTGCTTTGCTATACTACGTACCAAAGGTGAATAAAAGCGGTCGGATTCTGCTACGACATCAGTAGCAGCAGCAGCAACAGATACTTCTGTATTCGGAGTTGCAGAAACCGGTTCTGAAGATGTTTGGATTGCTTCAGTCTTTACAGATTCATCAACGACGCCATCACCGGTTAAGTCGATGAGGGCAATAATTTTACCAACAGGTACAACATCCCCTTCATTAAAAAAGGTCTTGAGTATAGTGCCTGCAACAGGGGAGGGGATTTCTGAATCTACCTTGTCTGTAGATAATTCAGCAATTGGTTCGTCTTCAGTAACAGCATCGCCCTCCTTTTTCAACCAACGGACAATGGTTGCTTCAATGATACTTTCGCCCAATTTGGGCATAATTAATTCAAAATTTGCCATAATGCTATGTCAATCAATTTTATACAAAAACAAAAGTAGTAAAACTCACGTTTAATTTTCAGTAGGCTTACCTTAAACAAATTTCAGCTTAATTTGGTTCAAAAGCAAGTGTTTATTTTCTCCCTAATTCTCTGAACCCTTTGAAAAGGAGTTTGAATTCACCCCAAAGGCGGTAATCACGCGCATAAAGGAAATTCAATCTTCCAATGGTAACATCATCAAGTTGAATGTTTTTGAGTGCATCAGCAGGATTAAGAATTCCTTCCCGGATTCCTGGTAACTTATGATCATGACTTCCTATGGGATGGTAGCCAGTCCAGGAGCGAAAACCAGCAAAAACGCGTAGAATATTCCTGATTAAACCACCTGGATTTTTTACAATAAATGCAGTAATTGGATAGGTAATAAGAAGGGCCAGACTGGTAAATATGTCGAAAACCCTTTTATTTCTTCGATTGCTTACTTTGTTAATTGAGTTAATATCAATAACATAAAGGTCGCCGGCAGTATTGATGGAGTTACTGCCAATGATCGAAAGGCTTTCAGGAGGTGCAATTTTGAAATCGATACTAGTTCCCTGTAATTCAGACATATGATCAATAATATCCTGGGCAGGGACATCCTTTGCACAAAAGATAATTTCATCAATAGAATAGACTTTTATGATTTCCTTGATTTGTGCCAGGTTCCCGATAAAACCGTTCCTCTCAACCGGACCATTTCCTGACTTCACCAGTCCGACGAAACCCGCATTGGAAAGGGCTTTTTTAAGCAGTTCAGCCACCCGGTAGCTTTCTGTTTCTTCGCCTACAATCAGGAACCTTTTACTTTCTCCTGTATCGAACCTGTACTCCGCAATACCAATACTATGCAGAGTGAGCCGTATCGCCGACATTGAAACCATGCCCCATAATGCGCCCAGGAGAGTAAGTGTTCGTGAGAACCGGAATTGCATTGGCAGCAAGGCATATACCACAAGAATGATAATGGTTCCGGTGGCAATTCCTTGCAGGCTTTTCACGATTCTTACCGGACGGTCATATCCACCGGAAAAATAGGCAGCAAGAAGCCAGATTAATACATATGCAGGGAGCACATATTCGTAGAATGCTGATGGATAGTGACCTCCGTCAGGGTAAATGACTGTATGTTCCCAATATCCTGAAATTATAAAAATCCCAGCGAGTATGAAGGTTATGTCGAGAATAGGAAGGAAAGCCTTTTTCAGCACCCTGTGTGCCAGTGAAAGAAAGGCCCTGAAATAGATTGCCATGTTAATCAGGAAGGAGAAAAGCCTGGCATTGTTTTTTGAGAAATGTTTCCGGGCAAAGATGATCATTGCATTGTAGAACACAAATACATAATTCAGACTGCCCTTTTTTGTACTCTCTCCTTTATAATGAATGATCCGGGTTTCAGGGAAATAATAGTTCTTGTATCCTGCCTGGGTAATACGGTATGAGAGATCAATATCTTCACCATACATAAAAAACTGCTCATCCAACAACCCGATCTTGTCAATCACTGTCTTTCTGAGTAACATAAAGGCCCCCGAAAGTACATCTACCTGGTGAATCTTCTCTTTGTCAAGGTAACCAAGGTGGTACCTGCTGAATTTTGGAGAGTGCGGAAAAATCTTTGATAATCCGAATATCTTGTAAAATGCAACATCGGGTTTTGGCAAACCTCTTTTCGATTCAGGCAGGAATCGACCGGTTCCATCCACCATTTTTACCCCTAAGCCACCGGCATCGGGATGTGACTCCATAAAGGAAACGATCTTGGTGAAAGTATCGGTTTCAATAACGGTATCCGGATTGAGCAGCAGGATATATTCACCTTTAGCCAGGGTTATTGCCTGGTTATTCGCCCTGGCAAAGCCTATATTCTCTTCATTGGAAATAAGCTGAACTTCAGGGAACTTCTGCTTAACCATCTTCACCGAGCCATCCACTGATGCATTATCCACAACAAATATCTCAACCTCAAGTCCGGAACATGCTGCCTTAACTGAATGCAGACATTGCTCCAGGAAGTACCTAACGTTGTAATTGACTATAATGACACTGAGTTGCAAAACGGATGAGGGTGGATAAGGGTGGTAAGCTATAGGTTGATTTAGAGCCTGGTAGGCAAAGTTTATGTTTGTGATTTTTTGAATGGGGAATAAACGGAGAAATAAAGTACTGATCAGTTTATTCTTTTATTCAAATACTAAGGGTAAGGCTAATGGCATTTGGTTGTAATGCATGAAGAAATTTGTGTATTCTTACTCCGGGGCATTCATGCTTTTAGAGCAGATTATAATATCCTGGTAATCCAGGAACTCCTTCCTTGGGCACCATCCACCATAATGGATGGAATTCATTACCAGGCCTGATTTTTTCATTTCGTCCTTTACCCATTCTTCCTTGAAAGCAATATTAGCAGTATTTACCCTGGAAGAATGAAGCCGGTAAAACCCTTTATCAATAGGGAAATTCATATGAGTAGGTTGTTGTTTCAGTAAAGCTTCCGATTCGTCATTCAGCAGAAAGAAAGAGGCAAAACAGGTTCCACCGGGCTTCATTACCCTGGATATTTCATTGAAGTAATGACTGACTTCCGATGGCATCATATGGGTAAATACAGAAGTTAGAAATACAAAGTTGAATGATTCATCCGGGTAAGGAAATCTGAAATTATCTGCCGAAGAGCGGGTTTGGGTGTTGTATAACTGATTATAAAGGTCAATATGCAGGAATCGAAAGTTGGGATATTGAATGGAAATATTCTTATTGCACCAATCTATGCCATCCTTTACAATATCAAATCCATCATACGAACCCTGTTCATTAAGATACCGGGTCATAGGATAAGCCATTCTTCCGATTCCGCAGCCAACATCAAGTACATGATGGTCCGGTTTCAAACCACCATAAGTTTTAAAATAGTCAAGGAATTTTTGTCCTTGCCTGACATAGTCCCCATACCCGACAAAAACCTTTCCCCTGGGAGGAACACATTTTGGCCTTTTACCACTTAAAGAATCAAATAAGTCTAAAGGCATGAAAATCAGACGCCTGACCTTCAGCCTAAGTGTTGCGGGTAAGAGATAATATAATTGTCGGATCATGGAGTTTCTGTAGTTTCTTCTTCTTTATTCTGTTTTTTCTTTCCGTATTTGTCAGAAAGAAACTTAATGCCTTTTCCAGTTCCTTCGGGAAAGAAGGTTTCATAGGTCTTGCCTACCAATAACATCAGCCTCGGTCTCTGCATTCGTCAATTACCTGGGATTTGAAACTCCTGATAGCTCAACTTTTGCTCGTTGGTGCTGCAATTCCCTGAAGGGATTACCAGCATCAATGGATTGACAGCAAAATTACAATGATTTTTCTAAAGGACTAATCCCTTTGTAAAAGCTTTATTAACCGGAAAAGAACAATGGAGAGAATAATAAGCAAAGGTTCCCAGGCAAAGCGTGGTTAGTTTTGATTGGATTTTAGCATTGGAAAAACAATCACAATCAGTCTGTATGCGTACCTAGTATTTTTGATAATAATTGCTTGATTAATAAATTATTATAAGTTGCGTTTTTGTTTTTGAAGTATGGTATTTATTCCAACAGAATAGGCATATACTGCTGCAGGAACAAATGATATTTTAATATTTTCAATTTCTTTTGTGCCTTCTTTATCTATTGTTGTTACCAGGGCGGTTTGTAGTTCATTTTCTTTCAAAAATCGGATGAGCGCTTTTAAATCTCCGGGTTTCTCATAGTAATGATTACTCCACTTGATCTCAACAGCCCATTGTGGAGTGAATTTTTTCTCATCAAGCTTAACCATATCAACTTCTCCTTTTGGCCACCTTGCATAATAAGGTGTGAACCATTCTCTATGCAACCATTGTGAGTAAATGGCAGTTTCAACCATGTTTCCAATAAATGGATCCATAGATTGCATGGGAGCGAATAATGCACTCCTCAGGGATGGGTTTGTTAAATAAATCTTAAACTGTGTTGCCCTCTGGAAACGTTTAGGTTTGTTGGATATTTTATGAACAACTTTTATTAAGAATGCAGCTTCTAAGTATTCAATATATCGCTTAATAGTATTCTTTTGTACCCCGGAGTTTTTACTTAATTCTTCCAGACTTACCTCACCAGCACTATTGTAAGCGATGGCAGTAAACAAAGAATTCAATTCCTGTACATCTCTGATTCCATATAGACTAGGCAAGTCACGTAACAATACCTTATCGATGATGTCACTTCTTATGTATCGTCCAGGATTACTTTGAATTTTTTCTGAAAAAATTACTTCAGGGTAACCTCCGAAGTTTATGTAGTCAAGAAAGTACTTATTAAGTTCTGTAATATTATTGGTGCTATAAAACTTAGTTATACTTCCCTGCCAATCAATTTTACTTTCTGTTATGAGTCTGTCAAGCTTTTTAAGATGAAGGAATTCGTTAAAAGTTAATGGTGGAAGCATAAAATCTGTGAATCTTCCGGCTCCACTTTCGATACTTTTTAATTTTAATGCTGCTGCGGCTGATCCTGATACTACGAATCTAGTATTGGGAAAACTGTCAACTAATGATTTTAAGTGAATTTCCCAATCTTTTAAGTACTGAATTTCATCAAAAAAAACGTACCAACCTTTTGGATTTTCTTGTTTAGTTGCTTTCCGGCAATAAGTAAAAAGCTGCTCAAGACTTATATTGTTATAAATGGGAGTTTCAATAGATATTAATACAATTTTTAAGGGATCGAAATCCTTGTCCAACAATCCCTGGATTGTATGATATAACATTACAGTCTTCCCGACTCTTCTGGGACCCATTAAAACTATGGCTCTTCGGATCTCAGTTTCAAGGACTAAGGGCTTAAAAAGATCAAAGTAAAGCCTTCGTTGCATCGAGGTGTAGTATTCTTCAACCTGTCCTGTGATCCACCATGGATTCTCAAATCTAAGCCGATCCAATATTTGCTCTTCGGAATATGGTAATAGTGTCATTTTGATCCAAATTTTAAGTAAATATACAAAATAGAATCAATGAAATGATCTTATTTATCAAAAAATGTTCAAATAGAGTAAATGTTGGTAATCCAACTTACTTATTTTATTTGCGTATACAGGATATTTTAATGATGGAAAGTGCCGTTCGCTATAGCAGTCAAGGTACCTGCTTCAGAATATCTTCGGATACTTCACCTGATCCACATCATGCATGAGGTTATAAATGGCATCGAAAACATCTTCAGCATTCGGATTGGAGAAATAATCACCATCAGTGCCATAGGCTGCCCTGTGTGCCTGGGCTGTAACCGTTATTGGTTCAGCATCCAGGTGATAAAATCCTTTTTGCTCCTCCAGGACTTTTTGCATCATATAGGCTGTAGCACCTCCGGGAACATCCTCATCAAAAAATACAATCTTATTGGTTTTTTTGAGGGATTCTTTGATCATATGATTTATATCAAAGGGTTCCAGCGATTGAACATCAATCAACTCCACTGAAATATGGAAATCCTTCAGCTGTTCAACGGCATCCTGGGCAATTCTAACGCAGGAACCATAGGTAACCAGGGTTACATCAGTCCCTTCGGTAATAATTTCCGGGATACCGATTGGAATGCGGAAAGTACCTATGTTTTCAGGTCTTTTCTCACGCAGTCTGTAACCATTCAGTGGCTCAATAATAAGTGCAGGTTCATCAGAGAGAAGCATAGTATTGTAAAAACCTGCGGCTCTTGTCATATCCCTGGGGACGAGCACATACACCCCACGAATGGAATTGATGACCATACTCAGGGGGAACCGGAATGCCAGATTCCTTCAAGCCTGTGTCCACGGGTTGAAATGATTACAGGGGCCTTTTGTCCGCCACGGGTGCGGTATTGAAGGGTAGCAATATCATCACTGATCAGTTGTAACCCATATAAAAGGTAATCAAAATATTGAATTTCGGCTATGGGACGTAATCCCCTCATGGCTAATCCAATCCCTTGTCCAATAATGGTTGCTTCTCGAATCCCGGTATCAAAGATCCGGTTTTCTGAGTACTTCGCCTGGAGTCCTTCATAGGTCTGATTAACACCCCCGATTTTTCCTACATCTTCTCCGAAAATACAAACCTTTTTATCGTGCTCCAGAATGTAATCCCAATTATCACGCAAAATTTCACGCCCTGGGACCATTTGAGAATTTTCAGAATATTCCGGTTTCAATTCGGTGACTTTGAGGGCGGCATGCGCTGACTCACTGTATAGTAAGGTGTTATAACGTTTCCTGCTGTCGGACATGGCTTCATTTAGCCAGTTCGTTACATTGATTTTCAGAGAGTTATTGGGATTGCTGCAGGAATTGCAGATCAGGCGCAGGATTTTTTTAGCCGAAGACATCACATCTTTCCGGATGGGTTCGGCTACTTGACGGAGATCCTGCTTGATGGCATTTATGTGATTGGTTTTAGCACAATTACATGTGGTAACATCTGCCAGCTTCAGAAACTCGTCACGCATGGAAATCATAGGGGCAGAGTAGTTCTTCCAAGCATTTTTCTTTGCCTCTTTTACCCTTGCATTAGCCTTGTGCTCAAGTGCATCAATCTCTTCCAGGTTGGCTAAACCTGATTCCAGGATCCATTCCCGCATTTTGGAAACACAGTCATATTCCTTCTCCCATTTCAAGCGGTCAGTTGATTTATACCGTTCATGGGAACCGGAGGTGCTATGCCCCTGTGGCTGAGTAAGTTCGTTGATATGGAATAAAACAGGTACATGCTCTTTGCGACAGATTTCTATGCCTTGTTCATACATTTGGCAAAGTGAAGGATAATCCCAACCCTTTGATTTGAAAATCCTGTATCCGGGTGCTTCTTTTGTTTGCTCGAAGCCACCCAGGACTTCAGAGATATTTTGTTTGGTAGTTTGAAGGGCATTGGCTACAGAAATTCCGTACCCATCATCCCATACTGAAATGGCCATCGGTACCTGCATAACACCGGCAGCATTAATGGTCTCCCAGAAATGACCTTCTGAAGTGCTGGCATCTCCTATAGTTCCAAAAGCTACTTCATTTCCATGATCAGAAAAATGGTCAAACTCATCCAGTTCCTTGTTTTTGCGGAACAATTGGGACGCCAGGGCAAGGCCGAGTAACCTGGGCATTTGTCCGGCTGTGGGCGAAATATCTGCAGAAGAATTCTTTTGTTGCATGAGATTCTTCCATTCTCCATGTTCATCAAGGCTGCGGGTAGCAAAATGATTATTCATCAGTCGGCCACTATTCATAGGGTTGAACTCAATATCAGTATCGCCATATATTTGGGCAAAGATCTCTTCCAACTGCATCATACCTGTAGCAAGCATGAAAGTTTGATCCCGATAATATCCTGATCTCCAGTCACCGTTACGGAAAACTTTCGCCATCGCAAGTTGTGCCACCTCTTTACCATCACCAAAAATCCCAAATTTACCTTTGCCGGTAAGTACCTCTCTTCTCCCCAATAAACTGGCCTGCCTGCTTTCAAAAGCAATCCTGTAATCGTTCAGTACTTCCTGTTTATCGAATACGGGGTTGAGTTTTACCGATGTTTTGTTTCCTTTTGGTGTCATATAAAACGAATCTTCATTTGAATGTGAATGGCAACAATGCTTTCGATCTGAATGTAATATAATGTTTAATTAACCTGATTTGTTCAAGGTAACATTTGCTTAGTAGTTTTCTGCTAAAATTTCGAAATAAGCCTGTGGATGTTCACAACCCGGACAATTTTTCAAAGCCCTGTCACTTTCATAGATCAGTCCACACTTCCTGCAAATCCACTTAACTTTTCCCTCTCGTTTGAATACTTTATCCTCCCTGATGTTTTCTGCGAGTTTATTGAACCTGGATGCATAGAATTTTTTAATTTGCCGGAAGAGTTTGAGTTTGGTAGCAGCTTGTTTGAAGCCTTCTTCCCAGGCCGTTTTCTCAAATTCACTATAGAGTTTTTCTTCCTGTTCAGTCTCTGCCGCCGCGGAAGCCACCAGGTTCTCCAGTGTTCCTGCAATGGGTTCAGCTTTGAGATTGATGTTTAACTGCACCTCACAGCCATCAAGGAATCTGAATAAGGTTTTACAATGGGACTTTTTCTGTTCTGCTGTTTCCGCAAAAATTGCTTCCATTTGCTGAAATCCTTCTTTATTAGCTACTTTGGCAAACCAGAGGTATTTCTGATAGGCCTGTGATTCCATCACAAAAGCAGCCATGAGGTTCCTTTCAGTCTGTGTACCTTTTATTTCGTTCGTGCTCATAAGCAAAAGTAAGGTTTTTTATTGGCACATTATTTTAGGTAAGCGGTACAATCTCAGCTATGTTCTTCGCACTAAGCCCGTAAACCATATATTTGGCAAGACCTGTGGTAACATAACTTTAAATTGTGAAGTAAGGCGAAATGAAAACCAGCTTATACCGTTAGGTGATCATGCGTTAATTCCGATCCTAAAAATAGAAATAAAAAAGGGAAGCAACTGCTTCCCTTAAAAACCATTACGTTTTATTAATATCAAATCCTGTAATCAATTGATAGATATATACATATCTATATTATTGAGTTTTTGGTATTTCTATTTGTTATCAAGCCAATCCAGTATTTTTTGGGTTTTAGGATTATCTTTAGGTGGAACCATCCCAATTAGCTTTCCGTTTTCATCAATCATAAACTTCTGAAAATTCCAGGTAACAGGTGCATCCATGACTCCATTCTCCGATTTTTGAGTCAGCCACTTATAAATGGGATCCATATCATCTCCCTTCACCGAAATCTTTTGCATCATTGGGAAGGTAACATTGTATTTCTCTGTACAGAACTGCTTGATTTCCGAGTTAGAACCTGGTTCCTGGCTCAGGAAGTTGTTTGCAGGAAAGCCGATGATTACCAGGCCTTTGGAAGAATATGTTTCGTAAAGGGCTTGTAAGTCCTTATACTGCGGTGTATGACCACAACGGGAAGCTGTATTTACAATCAACACTTTCTTCCCTTTTAGTGAAGAAAAACTGAATTCCTTGCCGTCAATGGTTTTGGTCTTGAGGGCATAAAAGGCGGTATTCTGGGCAAAAGCGCTGAATGACATAACAATAGCGATTATGAGCAATAATTTTTTCATGTTGTTTAATGTTTTGTTTTAATCTATTAAACAAGAATGTTTGAGTATTGTTCAGAAAAGTTTATTCAGAATTATTCCCCGGTATCAAAAATAAGATGGTAATACCTTTCAATCCGCTCTTTCATGCTGTCGACAGAAACATATTTACTTTCCCTGAAAACCTCTTTTCCATCGAAATACACGAGTAGGGTAGGAGCACCGAAAATGCTGTAGCCGGCTGCAAGTTCAGGATGAGCAGCTGCATTGATAAAGATCAGTTTCATTTTTGGGAAAACCTCATTTACAAGGTTTTCCACCTTTGGCCTCAATGCCAGGCAGGGAGGGCAGTTATCATTAAAGAAATAGAGCATAATGGCGGGATTCTCTGCCACTTCATTAGCAATACTGTTGATGTTCATCGGTTCCATCAGGCTGTTTTTTCATGAATACCCATTCCAAAAAGTGCAAAATCATAACGCACCGGGTCCAGTGCATCAAATTGACGGAGTACTGCTGTTAGTTCTTCCACAGCTTTCCAGTCATCCTGTTTCCGGTTCAATAGTCCCAGTCTGCGGGCCACTCTGCCCGAATGGAGGTCAAGAGGACACATCAGTGAAGAGGCAGCTATGGTTTTCCAGATTCCAAAATCTACTCCCTGCTCATCCTTTCGTACCATCCATCGCAGGAACATGTTAATTCGCTTGGCAGCTGAGCCTGACCCGGGGTTTGAAATATGCTTTTCTGACCTCTTAAGGTGGATAGTCGTGAACATTTTTTCCCTGAAAGAAAGTATGGCTTCCTTTACACTGCCATCCTTCCTGTAACCCATGGCAAAAGCTTCTTCCATTCCACTATCATCTCTGTACAGATTCCTCAAAGCTTGCAGTATGAATAAGCAGTCTTCTCCATTAAAGGTGCGATGTACAAAGCTCAAAAACTTTGAAAACTCTTTTTCCCTGGCATCCTTCAGAAAGAGAAAAGGTGCATCGTCCATCAGTTTTATAAGAGCATTCGCATTTCTTATGATCTGAGTCCTGTTTCCCCATGCCAGTGTTGCTGAAAGGAAGCCAGCAATTTCACGGTCTTCCTTACTTGTGAAATGATGCGGGATACTGATGGGATCTTTAACTATAAAATCCTTGCAGTTATATTCCTCAACCCTGGCTTCCAGGTAATTCTTTTTCTCCTCAATGGAAGCAAGGTCTTGAAATCTCATGCTGCAAAATTAATGATTCCTGATCAATCATATGCTGCCTTAAATCATTCAACACCCGGATTTTCACTTTCAACAGCTCAATCCCCACACTCACAATATATGATTATACAGGGCAAAAACTACAATTTACTTTTGCCGCATAAAACAAAAATAATTTTAAACTAATACATTATGAAAACAAAAATCATCATTGCAGCTCTCATGTTCCTGGCTTTTTCATTCCAGGCTTTCAGTCAGGAAACCACAAAGGATTACCTATGGTCGTACCAGGGAAAAAACAAAACGAAAACTCTTGGTTTATACGGTGAAATATCAGGATCCTATACCGAACTATTATCCAAGCCGGCAGCCAATTTTGGAGTAAAAGCCGGACTGGTGTTCAACAAACGACTCACTGTGGGATTGGCAGCTTACGGACTTTCCTATGACAGGAAATTCAATTCACTGGTTTCCGATGGCACCTATCATCTCGAAGCAGGGTATTCAGGCGCATTTGTGGAATATCTGCAACCTATTGGAGATCGCTTTAAAGTAGGTGCCTCCATTTTCTCAGGAACCGGTATCACCATGTATAAATATGATAAGGATTATGCTGAAGCCCGTCCCTGGTACGATGAAGTGATTGACCAGGAAACCTTTGCCGTATTCGAACCCGGTGTTTCAATACTTGGAAGGATTGGAGGACATTGGTGGCTGGGAATCAACGGTTCCTACCGCACTACATCACCTGTTAAGCTGAAGGAAACTTCTGAGAATTTCCTGGAGAATTTCAATGCAGGAGTAGGAATTCGTTATGGAATCTTTTAGTATTTCGGAGGCAGATTGTAAGGTACTATCAAGCTTGCAATCTGCCTTTCATTTATTAAATTTACTTTTTATTTTACCCGGGAATTTTAAATACATTCAGCCCTATCATGTCACAATTATCTATACAGACCAGTGGTTTATCCAAATCCTTCAACGGGAAAAAGGTGGTAGATTCACTTTCCGTTGAAATTAAGAAGGGAGAAGTTTTCGGATTCCTGGGTCCCAATGGAGCCGGTAAAACCACTTCCATAAAAATGATTACTGGATTGCTGAAGGAAGATGAAGGCCAGATATGGATAAACGGCCAAAAACCTGACCTTGCAATTTCCCGTCAGAAAGTGGGGCTCTGCCCCCAGGATATAATCGTCTGGAACCAGCTGACTTGTAAAGAGCAATTATTGTTTATTGCTTCGATGTATGGAGTGAAATCTAGAGTAGCCAGAAACAGAGCAGATGTTTTACTGGAGAGGCTGGGGTTAGCTGCTAAAAGCAAGTCGTTGGCCAGGACTTTATCTGGAGGGATGTTACGCCGGCTAAATCTTCTTATGGCGCTGATGCATGATCCGGAGATTCTGATCCTTGATGAACCGGAAGCAGGCCTCGATCCTCAATCGAGAGTGCTTGTCAGGGATTTCATCCTTTCCCTTTCTAAAACAAAAACAGTAATTTTTACCACCCACAATATGGATGAGGCTGAAAGGGTATGTGACAGGATTGCGATCATCGATTCAGGGCATCTGTTGGTTACCGATAAACCGGAAATCCTTAAGAGAACCCTTGGGAAGGGAGATGTCCTTGAAATCCGCTTTGCCGGAAATTCACCGGATCTTCAGGGATTTAATTTCCTGGAAAATGCTCCGTTGCTGAAGGAGCATATCCTTTACTTCAGGGCTTTCGGAATTATTGAGAAAATGGAAAGAATACTCTCTGAATGTACTCGTCAGCATCTCTCCATACAAGGATTGAACCTGAGGGAAAACTCACTGGAAGATGTATTTATTAGCCTGACCGGCAAAACATTAAGAGATTGATATGAAGATTCTGGCTATCATAAAAAAAGCCCTTATCATGCAGTTGCGCGATTACTGGGCCCTGCTGTTAACCCTGATTTCAGCACCTTTCTTTGTCCTTATCTATTACCTGATAACCAGCGGGGGCTCCACATCATACCATGTAGCCCTGATCTGGAAAGATGCGCCTTCAACCACGATTGAAAGGGAATTGCTGGAATCCCTCAGGAGTCAGGAATACCAGGATGGCAGTGCTGTCCTGCAAATTGAGAACTTTACAGATACTACACTCGCCAAACAGAAGCTCATTGACCGTAAACTGGATGCTATGCTGCTTATTCCGAAGGGTTTTGCTGATAGTGTCGTTGCAGGAGGTATCCCTCAATTCAGAATATATGGAGATGCCTCCAATCCAAGGTACTCGGTAGGTATGATTTTCATGCTTCAGGCTATCGATCAAATGGTTAGCAGGCACAGTGAGCAGCAATATCCCTATATATTTGAAGAAATCTTCCTGGGAAATACTGGTGGCAGGACTGAATTTGAGGTTTATGTCCCGGGAATTCTCGTTTTTTCAATCATCATGTTGTTATTATCTGCATCACTCATTTTTATAAGAGATATTGAGGATAAGACCATGCTAAGGCTGAAAATAAGTCGTATGAATGTTCTTGATTATATAGTTGGTAACACACTGGTTCAGTGGGTAGTAGGAATTATCTCTTTTGCTGTCACCCTGGCATTAGCTGATGCCCTGGGCTTTCGTAATGAAGGTTCCATGTTGCTTGTATTGCTTGTATGTTCTTTAACCATTCTCTCCATTATTGCCATCAGCCTTTTACTTGTAGCATTCTGTAAAACTGTGGGGATGGTCATGATCCTGGGGAATTTCCCCCTCTTTATCCTCATGTTTTTCTCCGGAGCTATGCTACCTTTACCAAGAAATGAAGTGTTCAATGGCTTTGCACTGGTGGATCTTCTGCCACCCAGCCATGCCGTTGCTGCTTTGAATAAGATATTTACTTATAAGGCGGGATTCCAGGAGATCAGGTATGAACTTCTGATGCTAATTTGCCTTACTGCGATATACTTCATTGCCGGTGTAATATTGTTCCGCAGGAAACATATTCAAACGGCTTAGGTAAGATTATTGACCGTCTTGTTATCGCATCAATTACTAACATTACTAATGACTAAAACCAGGACAGACAAACCCGAATTGCCGGCAAAGTATCGCTGGGTGCTGGCTGTTGTTTTGTCGGCAATCATTCAATTTTGCATCATCAGCTATAACTACTATACAGGGTTTATCAGTGGTTTCACTCCCTATAGCTTTCTGTTCAGGTGGGTATATGGAACCCTTCTTACTACTCTTGCCTCCATCATTCTCATTTCAGTGAATTACTACCTGATATGCTGGTTGAATAAAGGATTTCCATGGGCAGGCAGGTCCTTGAAACGTATTTCGATTGAAATACTGGTAAGTCTGCTGATTTCTGTCTTCCTGGGTAGTGGCATTACCCTGCTGGCTAATGCTATAGATGCGTATGATGAGTCATTGACCATGGTAATAGTGACTAATTCATTAATTGCCAGTGTTGCTAATATACTGCTTGTGGTTGCCCTGGAAGCCTGGATGTTTTTCAGGGAAGGGAGGATGAATGAACGAAAAGCAGAAGAACTTCACCGTGAACTCACTGGCATCCGATTCGAGGTGCTGAAAAACCAGATAAATCCCCATTTCCTGTTTAACAGTCTGAATGTCCTATCCGGACTGATCAACAAGGATACCCACAAGGCACAGGAATTTATTGAAGAATTTGCCTATGTCTACAGATATGTACTTGATACCATTGAAAAGCAAGTGGTTACGCTGGAGGAAGAGATGAAATTCAGCAGGGCATATATGTTCCTCCAAAAGATCAGGTATGGCGATTCCCTGCTTTTTGAGATACATATTGAATCAGAAATGCTTGAGAAATTGCTTCCTCCGCTCAGCCTTCAACTCCTTCTCGAAAATGCCATCAAACATAATAAGGCCGAAACAGGAGCACCCCTGATAGTGGAAATTTATACAACGGAAGGATTCCTTTATATCAGGAACAACTTACAGGCTAAGTTTTCAGGCTCAAAGAGCACCGGAATAGGCCTGCGTAATCTTAAAAAGAGATATGAGATGATTGCTGAACAGCAGCCTTCCTTTGGAATCGAAAACCTGCATTATGTGGCAAAATTGCCTTTAATTGAAAATGACTGAAATGGATAGAAGAGTTGTAATTATTGAGGATGAATCGCTTGCAGCCGACAGGATGGAAGCCCTGCTCAAAGAGCTGAATCCCGGGGCAAAGGTGGTAGCCAGGCTCCCGGGGATCAGGGAATCGGTGCTATGGTTACAAAACAACAAAGCTGACCTGATCTTTCTTGATATTCAGCTTTCTGATGGACTCAGCTTCAGCATTTTTGAAGAAGTGGAAACAGATACCCCTGTGATCTTCACTACAGCCTATGATCAATATGCCATTCAGGCTTTTAAACTGAATTCCGTTGATTATCTTTTGAAACCTGTTCGTAAGGAGGATCTGCAAAATGCCCTTCATAAACTCGAACGCTTGTCGGGACCTGTGCAGCCTGATTTCAGAAGCCTGCTTGAATCAATCCAGGGGAAACAGCCTGCTTTCAGAAAAAGATTCCTGATACAGTTTGGTGACAGGATCAGAAAAGTGGAATGCGAAGAAATTGCTTATTTCTATGTGATGGACAAAGGGAATTACCTCAAAACGTTTCAGAATCAATCTTATCCCATCGATTTTACCCTCGACAGCCTGGAGGGACAGCTCGACCCTGCGAAATTTTTCCGCATCAACCGAAAGATTATTGTGAATATGGATGCCATCAAAAGCATGCTTGCCTGGTCGCGTTCGCGTATTAAGCTGGAATTACAACCTGCTGCCGTGGAATGTGAGGAAGTTGTGGTAAGCATCGACCGGACCCCGGGGTTTCGGGAATGGTTGAATTCCTAAAGTATATTGTCAGGCCAACCTACCTGGTAGTTAAAAGAAGAGACGTTATCACTTTTAAAAAATAAAGACCTGCATATTTTGCAAGTCTTTATCTCAATAAATCTTGAAGTTCGCAATTATACTAACTGTACTTCTTTCACAAGACCTTTGCCGGTTTCAATTGCTTTTTCATTTTCGGGGATCATACCATGATGGCGGGAAGGCAGGGATTTTTCCAGTCCTTTATGAATATACTCCATTCCAACAATGGGTTTTAACTTGAGGTATCCCCCCAGAACAATCATATTGAATACTTTGGCCAAGCCTAACTTACCGGCCGTTTCAGCAGCCTCAATGGTATAGATGTTTATATCCTTTCTTTCAGGATGCCTGGTGATTCCATTAGGGTCATAGATTAATAATCCGCCTGGTTTAACCGAATGCTCAAACTTGTCCATGCTTTGCTGATTCAGTATAATCGCAGTATCATAAGCATTCAGAATCGGTGAACTGATCCTTTCATCACTGATAATAACGGTAACATTGGCAGTCCCCCCTCTCATTTCAGGGCCGTAGGATGGCATCCAACTTACTTCCTTGTCCTGCATTACTCCTGAATAAGCAAGAATCTTTCCCATTGAAAGGACTCCTTGTCCACCGAATCCGGCAATGATAATTTCTTCAGTCATGGCTTGATATATTTGTTTTTGCTTCTGGCAGTGATCAGTGATTAGTGAATAGCGACTAGTGACTAGTGAGTTTTTAGTGAATAGTGATTAGTTTTTAGTGACTAGCGATTATTAGTTTTTAGCAATACGTATTTCTTATCTGATTGTAAGAAAAAATGATGATAGGTCATCCTCTCAGCACTCAGCACCCAGCACCCAGCACTCAAAGGCTCCCCTTCGGGGCACTTCTTACTCATTCACTTTAATATCCCCAAGAGGATAATAAGGGAACATATTATCCACCATCCACTCATTTGACTGGAGTGGCGTCATTTTCCAGCCTGAATTGCAGTTGGAAACGATTTCGATAAAGGAAAGTCCCTTATTGAGTTTCTGGTTTTCAAATGCTTTACGAACAGCTTTTTTGGCTTTACGAACGGCAGAAGGTGTATGCACAGCCTGGCGTGTTACGTAGATGGTTCCGGGAAGCTGGGCAACCAATTCAGTGATTCTCAATGGATTTCCCATCATAGCCACATCTCTTCCATAAGGGGAAGTACTTGACTTCATCCCGGGTAGGGTAGTGGGTGCCATTTGTCCGCCGGTCATACCATAGATGCCATTGTTTATGAAAACAATAACAATATTTTCGCCACGGTTGCAGGCATGGATGGTTTCAGCGGTACCGATGGCAGCAAGGTCACCATCCCCCTGGTAAGTGAAAACGAATTTCTCAGGGAATAGTCGTTTTACAGCAGTGGCCAGGGCTGGAGCTCTGCCATGGGCAGCTTGTTGCATGTCGATATTCATGAATTCATAGGCAAGAACAGAACAACCTACCGGAGCAATTCCAATGGTCTTATCCTGGATATCCATTTCTTCAAGCACTTCCATGATAACCCTGTGAGCAGTTCCATGACCGCAACCCGGACAATAGCTGAGCGCTTTCTCAGTAAGAAGGTCCGTGCGTTTATAAACCAGGTTTTCTGGTTGAAGTATTTCGGGGTTGGTTTTGAATTCTGCCATGATACTATCCTCCTATAATTTGTTTTTTCAAGGCTTCCACTACTTCTATAGGTGATGGAATGATTCCACCCATTCTACCGAAATGCTCAACCTTGACTCTTCCTTCTGTTGCCAGTTTCACATCTTCGATCATTTGACCGGCATTCATTTCAACAACTAAAATGCCTTTCACTCTTTCGGTCATCTGTGCAACTACAGCTTTTGGGAAAGGGAAAAGGGTGATGGGACGCATGAGTCCTACCTTAATACCTTGTTCACGGGCCAGCTGCATTGCTTTCTGACAGATCCTGGCACTGGTGCCAAAGGCGATGAAAGCATAATCAGCATCTTCACAGCCTATCTTTTCATATCGGACTTCAGCTTTTTCTATCTCACGGTATTTTGCCTGAAGTACTTCATTATGTTTTTCCATCTTTATGGATTCCAGGTCGAGGGAGGTGATGATATTGCGCTCACGATCCTTAGTCTTACCTGTAGTGGCCCATGGAGTGTTCTTAATAATCTCTTCTTCGGTGAACCTTGGAGTTTGTGGATTCAGTTCTACTTTTTCCATCATCTGTCCAATGGCTCCATCAGATAATACCATCACCGGGGTACGGTATTTAAAAGCGAGTTCGAAGCCTAAGCCGGCAAAATCAGCCATTTCCTGCACTGATGAAGGAGCCAGAACAATTAAACGGTAATCGCCATGTCCGCCACCCTTGGTAGCCTGGAAATAATCCGATTGGGAAGGTTGAATAGTACCAAGACCAGGACCTCCACGGACAACATTTAGAATCACGCAGGGTAGTTCAGCACCGGCTATGTATGAAATTCCTTCTTGTTTAAGACTGATACCGGGGCTTGAAGAGGAAGTAAGTACCCTCTTTCCGCATCCTGCACCTCCATAAACCATGTTAATGGCAGCCACTTCACTTTCAGCCTGTAAAGTAACCATACCAGTACGTTCATGGGTTTTTTGAACCATCAGGTATTCCATCACTTCCGATTGAGGAGTAATGGGATATCCGAAATAACCGTCAGCACCGGCACGAATGGCAGCTTCAGCAAAAGCTTCATTGCCTTTCATTAATCGTAATTCTTTCATCAAAAAGCGTATTTCAGTTTCTATTATTCCGTGAACTTTTTCCTGTAAACAGTGATGGCACCATCAGGGCACACCACAGCACAATTTGTGCAGCCTGTGCATAAATCATTGGTAGGCTGGGCATAATGATACCCTTTTCTGTTTACCTGCTTTGCCATTGCGATTACTTCTTCCGGACACACTGGAATGCAAACCTCACATCCCTTGCATCTTTCGGTATCAACAACGATCTCGCCTTTATTCTTTGCCATAGTTTAAGAGTTTCACTTAATTTGGGGCGAAGTTAAAATTTTCTCCCTTATTGATTCGCCTTAAAACCTGCAATGTTCGTTTTCAGACCGAATTTATAATCAGTTTAAATTGATTCTTCAGGATAGAATTTTAAAACCCGCGTTCAAAAGTGTAAATTACATATTTTTAATTAGATATGACTTATTGAGAATCTTATTCGTGCAAATAAGCCAATATCCGTGTCGCAAGTATTCTATAATTCAATAGGATGATGCTCCCTGAATTTCTTCAGCCTGAATTCGAGGTCGGGGAACTGACTTCTCTGGACCAATGACACACAGGCCCTTAATCCTTCTGTATGTTCACTTCCGGTGATCGAGAGTGAGATGGCACTTATACCATAATATAGCAGTTCTTCAATCAATTCAGGTCCTTCAAACCCGGGATACATAATGGTAAAGTAGAAACCATCAGCTATGGGTTTATCCACATCCATATCATAAACAATCCGGAATCCATTATCAAGGAATAATTTTTTCATGATCTTGGCTTTCTCCCCATATTCCTTCACATCATTCACAAAATTGAATTTACCTTCATTAGCTGCTTTCAAAATAGCGGTTAAGGCATATTGTGCAGAATGGGCTGTTCCAGAACTGAGTGAATATACGGTTCCAAAAATCATTGCCCTGCCAAAAATATCACTACTGTAATAACGCAGAAGATCCGGAGCTTTTGTGGTAAAAACCTTATTACTCATGACCATCATCCCGATTCGTTGGCCAGCATAGCTGAAAGCCTTTGAACTGCTGATAAAGAGTATATAGTTCTCTGTATATTTTGCAACGGTAGGCTGATAGGGAGGGACACCTGGTTTACTGTAGTCCTTCCGGAAATCCATTCCGAAATAAGCCAGGTCTTCAAGAATGATCACATTATATTTATTAGCGAGGTCGCCGATAATTTGTAACTCCTCATCGGTGAAGCATATCCATGAAGGGTTATTAGGATTCGAATAGAGTACAGAATGGATATTACCTACTCTGAAATAGCTTTCCAACTTCTCTTTTAAAGCCTCACCCCGGTAATTATATACATCAAAAGCTTCAAATTTTTGTCCAAGCACCTTATGCTGCTGCTTATGAACAGGGAAACCCGGGTCGATAAACAGGGTAGTATCCCTTTTTGCATTCATACGGGCCAGGGTCAGAAAGGCAGCAAACCCACCTTGCATAGAACCAACTGTGGGAATACAAGCCTCAGGTTTCACTTCAATATCGAGGAAATTTTTTACAAATTTTGAAATTTCCTGTTTCAAAGGAGGAATACCATCGATGTCGGGATAGATAGCGGCAACTCCCCGGCGTAATGCTTCTATTTCAGCTTCTGTTCCAACAGCAGCAGGCGGTAATCCGGGTTCACCCATCTCCATACGGATAAATTTGGTTCCGGTTTCCCTTTCAATATTATCCACCAGTCGTTTGATTTCCCTGATAGTAGCTTTTCCTACCGCAGGGACGTTTAACTCCTTGATCTGGTCAGTAACTACGTCGTAGTTGACGGGGGTGTCTTTGGTTGCCGCTTTCATCTGGTTATCAGTTAATTTCGAGGTTTGAGAATTGAGGTTGGTTGAATGCAAAGATTAACATTTGGTAGCACTTTGTAAAACAATTTAATGCCTTTTTCGAGCCTGATTTGGAATTTAGAATGATTATAATCAGTGAAACACTTAGGTAATTTGAAAATTTGAAAATTTGAAAATTTGAAAATGCCAGGAAGGGGAGCCTTTGGCTTGAAGATAGCCGGATGGGGAGTCTTTAGATTTGCGATTGTCCTGTGTTCCTGAGCGCAATCCCAATGTAGAATTCAAAAAGCAAAATGAAAAATGAAAAAAGCTAAATGAAAAAGCAAAAGAAAAAATGAAAAAATCAAAATGAAAAAAGTAAAATGAAAAAAGTGAAAAAGCAAAATGAAAAATGAAAAATGAGCCAAAGGCTTCCCTTTTGGGAAAAAAGCAAAATGAAAACTGTTAACTAGCGACTCATTATTGATTTTAGAATAAAACCTGGCCACACCAGTCGGCCAAGGCACTCAAGATTTTTTTTCTCACTTAAGATTATTTTCCATTGTATTCAACTGTAAGGGAAAGATATTATCCTGATACAATATATTCTGATTTTAATCTTATGTTTGACAATCGGAATAAGTATTGACAAGCCTTATTCCGGTTCAGTGCAGTCAACAGCATCCTTTTTAATGTCAATTATTTATCATCAGGAATGAAAAAACTCAATCTTCTGCTTTTCTTGCTTTATCTGCTCTCATTGAAAATGGTAGTGCAAGGACAAGAAATTGGGCGTTATCATTTTGAGGATTTTGATTTGGCTCATAAGGCTGGTATTCCCGGAGTATACTCGATGTACCAGGATGTCACAGGTGTTATTTGGTTTGGTTCTACAAACGGTATATACAGGTATGACGGCTCCCGGATAATAGAGTTCGACAAGGAGCAAAGGAATATCCTTGGTAAAACAAATTTTTCATTTTTACAAGCTGACAATGGCGATGTGATTATTGGCAGTGATTATGGCATATGCCGATATAGTATTCATAGTAGATCTGTCAAACTGCTGATACATGAGAACAGGGTTTTTAATAATCGCAGTCAGTATTATCCTGTTTGTTTCGGAGATAATGATGAACTATGGTTTGTGGTTTCAGGCATAGGAATCGGCATGTATGCAGGAGGTAAAATTTCCTGGATATCGAGCTCCCGCGAATTCAAAAGCGATTTCAGGATTAAAGATGCTTATTTCAACATCAAATCGGGGAAAGTGTATCTGTCTCATTTTATGGGCCCTTATATTGGCGTTTTTGATATTAAAACACGTTTGTGTACCCTTGATTCAGTGCATGAAACAGTTTCCTTTGAATTTGTAAATAACCAATTATTTCAAATACATCCTGAAAGCATATTATCAGTCGACCAGATTACCAATGTAAAGAAAGTGTTTGATACAGGTAAAATGGAACTGTCAAATAATGAACTATACTCAAAAGCCGTAGTGGTGGATGAGGAATGGATCTGGATATCGCTGCGTGATGGTATATTGCCGTTTAACTTCCGACAGGGAAGGTATGGAGAAATCTTTGGTTTCGAGAATGACACCAAAAGCCCTCTTTTAAGGCATATTTCCGAACTTTTTATCGATAAGGAAGGGAACATTTGGGTCTGTACTGAGACAAATGGTATAAAAGTGCTGAACCGTAATCACTTGAAGCGATTTCAATATTTGACGGATTATGGAAGCTCCAATAATATCATCATGGACATTGAAGCCATAAACGACAGTTTACTACTGGTTTGTCCGCTGGTTGAGGTGCCCCGGCTGGTAAATATTAACACAAACAGCCACCATTCATTGCTTTCAAAGGGCAGCATTTTAAGCAGTTCATTCAATTCTGCCAGGATAAACAGTACTACCATCCTGCTAAATAAGCATAAAGGTGAATTGTATACTTTCGATACTAAAAGCTTTCAAATCAAGCAGATTCCTTCTCCGATTGCTTCCATTTCAAAAATCATCGTAACATCTCAACCCAATATTTTGCTTATTTATAATGAAAATCAACTATGCCGCTGCAAATATGTGAATGGACAGTTGAAAGTAGAAAAATCCATACCCCTGAGCTATCCGGTAGAAAGTTTGATTTACAATCCCTTTTTAGAGCAGATCTATTGCAGCAATCAGGAAACCGGGGCTCAAATTGATGCTAAGTCTCTCTCCATTATAATTACGGATAAGCCATTTTCAGGTTCGTTTATAGATTATTCCTGGGGTAGGGATAAATCTTTATGGCTGGCCACCCGTTCGGGGCTGGAACATTATGACAAAGAAAAGCATCTGATTGAGTCTTTCAATACTTCCAATGGCCTGAATAACGATGTGGTTTATTCCATTCAACCCAGCAATGACAGCTCTGTATTATTTTTAAGTACAAATTTGGGAATCAGTAGTTTTCATATTGCTACAAAAAAATCAGGAACTATACTTTAGCGGATGGGCTTCAGGAATCAGAGCATAATGGAGGTGCATCAGTCATTGATGCCAAAGGGCGATTCTACTTTGGGAATATTAAAGGAATTACTGCTTTCAAAGAGCCAATTACTGCTTTGGCTCCAGTCAGGCCATTTTTAATAGTTCAGGATATCTTTGTTGACGATACGATATATGATCGCAGGCTGAATCCAGGCTTTCTTCAAAGTATTCATCTGTACCCTGAAAATGAGTCATTCGGAATCAATTATAGTTTGCTAAGTACTTCTGCATCCGCTAAATTAATTTACAGTTATAAAATTGAGGGTATTGACAATAATTTTCGTCGATCCAATACTGCGAATCCCATCAGAATGCCTAAGCCGTCACCGGGTACTTATACAATTTTGCTCAGAGGAGAAATTGAAGGTGGAACCTTTATCGAAAAAAAAATTCAATTGATAGTCCATGCACCTTTTTACATGAAATGGTGGTTTATAATCCCGGCAGTTCTGTTATTTCATGGTCTCATATTTATTCTCATTCGCCGGATTATTAAAACCCGTGTGAGGAAAAAGCAACTTGAAATAGAAAACGAGCGCCGCTTATTTGAACAGAAGTCTCAAATAGCCAGGGAGTTGCATGATAATGTTGGAGCCCGTTTGAGTATGATGTTAAATACTATGGATTGGATAGGGAAGAAGCAACAACTGGAAATGAAAGATTTAAATGAAATAAAAGAAAATACTAAAGCTGTAATCCAGGGGCTCCGGGATTCGATTTGGGTGATGGATAAAAGCCAGATTACTACTGAAGAATTATTCGATAAGATAAAATACTATACCAGCCAAATTCTTAGGAGTTCCCCTGTTCATTTCACTTTTGATGAAGTTACCCATAAGCCCATCAATTTAAATACTACCCAGGCACTCAACCTTTTCCGGATTGTTCAGGAATCGTTGAACAACGCATTGAAATATGCTCAAGCATCTCATATTGGCATTTCACTTAGCTATGATGGAGAAAATGGAATTATAGTAAAAATCAACGATAACGGCATTGGCTTTGATCCCAACAACGTGATAAATGGGCATGGTTTAAAGAATATGCAGGTAAGAGCAGATGAAATAAGCGCTAAGCTTACTTTGCAAAGTATTATAAATGAAGGAACTACAGTAATTGTTGCGCTCTACATCGTTTGATGTATTGCATTGAGACGAATCAATACAGAATTTTGACAAATGATTAAAATAGCAATTGTTGATGACCGTGACCATGTGAGGGAAACCCTGGAAAGCCGTTTGCAATATACTAACGAAATCAAGGTAACACATACTTCAAGTAACGGACAGGAGTTTTTGACCTATATGAAATCCATCCAGCCATTCTGTCAACCTGATGTTGTAATAATGGACATAGAAATGCCTGTGCTGAATGGTATTGAAACAGTAGCAACAGCCTCGGTACTTTATCCTGATGTTAAGTATATTATGCTAACGGTATTCGATAGCGATGATGCTATTTTTAGTGCTATCAAGGCTGGTGCTCACGGATATTTATTGAAAGATGAGGATACAGATACCATCATTGAACATATAAAACTGGTGTCAGACGGTAAAGGAGCAGTTATGAGTCCTGCGATCGCGCGGAAAGCATTAGATCTTTTGCTGGCTAAAGGAGGTAAATCAAGGTCTTCAGAGGGTACCATTAAATCCGAGACCTCCCTCACGGAAAGAGAGATCGCAGTTCTGGAATGCCTGGTAAATGGTCTTGATCATAAAAGTATCTCTCAAAAACTTGATATCAGCCCGGCAACGGTGCGCACTCATCTTGCAAATATTTATAAGAAATTACATGTTAGTTCAAAAACACAGGCCGTGGGACTCGCACTAAAACGTAAATGGTTTTGAGTGTTTTCCAGGCTTAATAAATTTCTTCTCTTTTCATTACAGTCTTTTCTGCCCCTGATTGGCAGTTCTATAAGATTGAGCTGGTGTGACTGATTAGTATCAGGTGTTTCCTTTTTCATGATTTTTCGTCTGTAGCATAGACCCGGGGTAATACATCATTTGATGTATTTCAGAAGGCTTTTAATGCCGGTACATTTGCCATTCTAAATTACCTGATTTGCCATGAATATTAAAATAATAATTCTTTTCAGTAACAACAACAGTTTAAATAATGTGCCAACAATAGAGTTTGATAAACCATTGGTATTCATGAGTTTTAGGAAGCCAAAGTCCTTATGCTTTGCTCCATCCTGTAAAAAAAAGATATTTTTAAACCAACCCAGCTATTAACCATAAACTTTTAAACAATGAATTTCAGACTCTTGACATTTAGCATGTTTTTGACTGTATTATCACTACTCTCCGGATGTAAAAAAGAAGAATCCGACGATTCCGGAGCAACATCACTTTTACCCGGGAAAAGCCAGATTTCCTGCACTGTTTCAGGTGCTGCCACCTCTTCTTTTAATTCAAATATTCAGTTGTCATCAGTGCTAAAATCCGATGTGCTGATGAATATTTCAGGTAGTTCATTTACTGGAATGAGTACTGAAATTGTTCTGATGATTCTTCCGGCAAATATTGCAACAGGAACTTATACTTCAGCCAGTAATAACTCTGGTGATTTTGCTTTTTCTTATTCTAATGGTTCAGATGGATGGGCAGCGGATGTAAGTCCGGTATTTACCGTAATTGTAACCAAATCAACTGCTACAGAAATAGAAGGTACATTCAGCGGCGTTCTCAATAATGATAATCTTGGAAGTCAGGTAACCATTCAGGATGGAAAATTTGCTGCTAAATTTTAATATATCTTCAGTTTGTGAGTATTCAAGGAAACTGCGCCACTGGTGCAGTTTCCTATTGTTTAGACATTTTGATTCTATAATCTCTTTTAAAAGTAAATAAAGTAACATCATGATTTGGTATCCTTAGATGAATGAGGAAAACTAAAAGAATCAATAATGTCAAATTACTTGAAGTGTCTGATACTCTTTGTGCTTTACGATTTTCTGTAAAATGATTTTAAAAGAGTTAAATACATTTCAACCTGGAAATTTCAAAGCTATAATTCAACAACACAATGTCTATGAAAACTCTTCTTTTAACTGCTTTCTTCCTGGTAACTATGTTATTACAACATTCAACAGCCCAGGATCGTAGGGGTATGGGTGCCAATTTCGATATGGCTACCATTGCAAAAACCCCTCGTAAGGTTCAGCTTTCGTTCCAAAGTTTTCGTGGCATGCCTGAACAGGCTTCACTCGAACAGTATTGCCCAACTCCTGGTGACCAGGGTGATCATGGTACCTGTGTCGCATTTGCCAATGGATATGGCATTGCTACAATTTTATATGCAAAAACCCATGAGATTACCAACAAGTCGATCATTGATAAGTATGTGTTCTCTCCGAGTTATTTATATGACCTGATAAAAGACTCTACGGATTTTAATTGTCAATATGGCAGTGATCCAATTATTGCAGTAATGACTCTTATGAATATGGGAACGCCCTTTATACGGACAGTTCCTTATAGTTGTGATGTTAAATTCAGTACCGATGCAGTTTCTGAAGCGCTTAAATATACCATAAAGGATGCTTCTGTTCTTTTTGCCCCCGGTGAATATGAGAAAACATCCCAGGAGATGATTGACATGACCAAAAAGGCTTTGCTTGAAGGAACTCCGGTTTCAGGAGGATTTCATCTGCCGGAAAGCTTCTTCAAGATTAAATCTGATGTGTGGATTTCAGATCCAACTGAAGTTGACAAGAGCTGGAAACACAACGGACATGCCATGGCAGTAGTTGGTTTCGACGATAACAAATCCGGCGGCGCATTTCGTATACTGAATAGCTGGGGCTCAAATTGGGCTGATAAGGGGTATGTCTGGATGCGTTATGAGGACTATTCCCGCTATTGTATATTAGGTTTGCAGGTATTTGGGAATCCATTTACTCCCGATCCAACCGATAATATTAACCCTGAACCCAAGCCTGATCCGAAGCCGGTACCGGTGCCTGAACCTGAGGTTAAAACCATGAGTCTGAGTGGCAGTATTGAATTCAAACTGAATACAGGTGAAGATATGCCAGTGAATAGAATTTCTTCCCGTAACCTGATGGTGGAAGAAGATGTTGTAGCAAAAGAGGATTTGGTTGCCTATACCATGATGAACAGCTATACCAGCGGCACCAAATTTCGTTTTTACATGACAATTGATAAAGAAGCATACATTTATGCATTCGCAACCGATCTTACAGGTAAAATCAACCGTATTCTGCCCTTTGACGATTTAACCTCTACTCACGTTGGAAGCAATAGTATTGTTGCTTTTCCTTCGGATACCAAAATCATAAAAATGGATGAAAACAAGGGTACGGATTACCTGCTTATCCTGTATTCGAAAGAGCCACTTGATATGAATGATATGCTGGCCGATATGAACAAGACTAAAGGCGGTTTATCGGCAAAAATAATAGCAGCATTGGGCGATAAATTAATTGCAAAGGACAAAATAAAATACGATGCCGCCACGGTAGGGTTTCAGGTAAACGTGAAATACAGTTCACGTAACCTTACGGTTGAAAATGATGATAACCAAAGCACAGAGTTTGCAACCGGAAGCGTGGTTCCGCTGATGATTGAAATTAAGCATAATTAATAATTACCTCCTTAATATCAATAAAATGAAAGTATAAAATTTTGCACCTTCCTGATTTTTGTCTTTGTTCTGAATACAGCATTTAGCCAGTCGAAATTTCAAAACAACCGTTTCAGCAATATCGAAGCTGTGCCTGTCACCATTTATACTACTGACGATTTTTACCCGGTTTTTGGCGACTTCACCGAAGATGTTGAAGCTCAGTTGTCAAAAGTTTTTACTCCTGAGGATTATGCGTATATCAAATGGATGAATGAAGAGGAAAACTTTCCTGATGCACTTTTAACATATGAATTGCAGGTGCAGAATTTCGACAAATTCACCAAGGCTAAAGCCTATAAAATTGCCAGTTATAAACGTGTACCACATAATCATGGTGCCTTGGAAAATGCCCATGAAAAAGAAGCAATGATAAACGATAAAGATTTCATATTGGTTGGCCAAAAACGAGATATTGAAAAACCAAAGTGAATTTTAAAATTGGAGCAGACTCAACATTTAAACCCTGAAATAAAATTTCTAACCCACAAATTCTCTTCTGCAAAATGATTTGTGGTTTCTCTATAATTCTATCACCATCCCTATGAAAAAACTACTTGTAATTCTGTTTTTCTTTCCACTCCTGTCCTTTGCTCAAAAGCCGGAACTTGTCATAAAATCAGGTGTTCAAGGCCTGGCTATGATGGTATCTGTTTCGCCCGACAATAAACTGGGACTGACCGTGGATGATAAAATGGAACTAATGCTTTGGGAATTGGGTTCAGGAAAGCAATTAAAGTCATTCCCAAATATACTGGCTGCTGACTTTGGCCTTGACAATAAATCTATCGATGTTGTAACTAATGATTACAAATTCAGGACTCTTGATTATTCAGGCAATACTGTAAGTGAAGGGCCTGTTACAAAAACGAACGAGTCAAACAAATTTACCTATTCATATTACCGAAAATCAGGCTTGTATCTCGAGAATGGAATTATAAATACCCGCGAGAAAGGCTTTTTATGCAGGATTGTACCGGAGCATTATGATGTTGTGCAGCATTATTCCGAAAAACTTAACTTCCTTGCCATAGCCTATGAAAGTAAAGTACAGCTTTGCAAAGTGCCAACCGGGGAGGTTATAAAAGTGATTAAATTCAACCTGGTTCAAGAGAATGCAGATTATCCAAAAATTACATTCACCCAGTTTTCGCCCGATGGAAAGTACATTATGGCCGGCAATAATTTATCGCTTGAAATTATTGAAATTGAATCAGGAAAAAGCATTTATGCCTATTCATACCCTGCGGATAAACTAAGACAGGACCTTTGGGACAATTCAAACCTGTTATTTTTGAACAATGCTGGATTTTCACCTGATAGCAAAAAACTATTGATTCTTTGCGCACAGCACCAATTAATGGTAAACCTGGTAACTAAAAAGGAGGTTTGGAAACAGCCACAAACGGATATCCTTTGTCCCGTTTCATATGCTTCCCGCCGAGGATTAGTGCGTTTCTCCGACGACGGCACCAAAGTGCTGGTTGGTTATTACAATGTGTTTCAGTTTCTGAGTGCCGAAAACGGAAATGTAATCAGCAGGTTAAAAGGTATAACACAGGCGTATATGGCTTATCATCAGTTGCTCGAAAACGTCAGCGGGTTATACATCGAGCAGGATAATAAGATCATAAACTGGAACCTGGCATCAGGGGCAATAAAAACAACTACCTCAATGGATAGTCCCTACACCCGGTATCATATTCAGATTAATCGTAAGGGGACAAAATTTTACAAAAACCAGCAGGAAGTTGATCAGGAAACAAAAACCAGTATTGATTTTGAGGATAAACAGCAAGTGGGTTACGATGATTCAAAACTTCTGAGTATTTCCTATGATGATAAATACCTTTTGCATACCCTGGAAGATAAAACCATAGGGCGATATAGTGATAGCCCGGATCCTGTTAACACTGATGAACTGGTAGTTTTGGATATTGATAGTAAAAAGATTCTTTGGCGAAAGAAGGAAATTGATGCAGCTGCTTTCAGCAATACAAGCAGTACGATTGCTGTTGCAAATACAAGGATTGTAAAAGATGAATGGGGGTATAGTTCAATACAATTATTGGATGGAGCAAATGGTAGCCTGATAAAAACATTCACAATACCAGCTAACTCGCAAACTGCTGCTGGAATGGTATTCTCGTCCAAAGACACTTATCTTACGCTGGACCCTTATGAAACAAATGGTCGCAATTATTCCTATGATTGTCAGTTGCTAATTGAAGTGGCCACGGGTACTGTAAGACAAATTTCAAAAGTATTGCCCAACGGGAATCATTTTCGTTTCAGGACTTTTACTGCCGATGAAAAATATTTGGTATTTACTGATCAGAATAAAGGGGTTGTGGAAGTGTATTTTTATGATATACTGCAGCAAAAACTGGACTTATCTAAAACCATTACATTCAATGAAAAAGAAAACATACGCGCTATAACGATTACAAAGAACAACCGCTTTATGTTTTCGAATACGCAGGAATTCAAAGTGAAACTATGGGACCTGGAAACCAAAAAATTAGCGGCTACACTTTATCCTGTGCCGGCTACCGGCGACTGGGCAGTTGTTATGCCCGACGGGCACTTTGATGCTTCTCCCGAAGCTCAGAAAGATATCTATTTTGTAAAGGGTCTGAATACATTCCCGCTCGAAATTTTGTACGAACAATTTTATACACCCAGGCTTTTACCCCGCTTGCTGGCAGGTGAACGTTTTTCTCCTATTGATATTGATTTTGATAACCTGAAGAAAGCACCCGTTGTAAAAATTTCGTACGAACAGAAGACCCGCAATTTATTTGTGGAAGATGAGGGAATGCCTTCATATACAAATACAACAGGTTTAGCTCAAATCACTGTAAATGCAAAAGCTGAAAACGATAAAATCGATGAAATCCGATTGTTTCACAATGGTAAAATTGTGAACCTGGCTACACGTGGATTGTTTGTAACAGATGATGTAACAAACACAGAATCAAAAAAATATACTATTACTCTAATGCCGGGTGTAAATACTTTCAGAGCCATAGCACTAAACAGTCAACGAACAGAAAGCAAACCGGATGAAATTCAGGTTAAATACCAGTCGGTAGCTAAGCCTGAAGGAACTCTGCCTGCTCCAAAAGTTGGAAATGGTATCATTGATGAAGTGGATAAAAATGCAACGCTCTTCCTGGTGGTGGTTGGAATCAATAAATACCAGAATGAAAAGTTGTCATTAAACTATGCCCTGGCCGATGCTACTGCTTTTAAAGAAGAGATAGAAAAAGACACCAAAACAGTTCTATCTGATATAAAAACCTGGTTTGTAACTGATAATGAGGCCAATAAGAAAGGTATTCTGGATGCATTTGCCGAAGTTCAGAAAACCGCTAAACCACTGGATGTATTTGTGTTTTATTATGCCGGCCATGGTGTGATTGGAAAGGACAAAGAGTTTTACCTGGTACCCAATGATGTGAGCAATCTAAAAAATGCACAAACGGAACTGGAAACCAAAGGTATACCTGCGAAAATATTGCAAAAGTATGCCATAGATATCGCCGCTCAGAAACAGTTGTTTATCCTCGATGCCTGCCAAAGCGCTGGTGCTTTTAACGAAATGCTTACAGCCGATGGTGATCAGCAAAAGAGTATTGCTGTGGTTTCGCGAAGTACCGGTACACACTGGATGGCAGCCAGTGGAGCCCAACAATACGCAAACGAGTTTTCGCAGTTAGGGCATGGAGCATTTACTTATGTTTTGCTCGAAGCATTGAAAGGATCAGCAGCTACCGACAAAATGATCACAGTGAACGGCCTGAAAAACTACCTGCAGCAGGGTGTACCTGAACTGATGAAAAAATATAGCGGAACCCTTCAATACCCGGCAAGTTATGGGTTTGGGAATGATTTCCCGGTTGAAATATTGAAATAAAGCAAACTACTGTAGGATGGTATGCAACCTTAAAGTTTGATATACTACCTGTTAGTACAAACTTTCTGCTGATATTGAATGCTTTATGAAAAGCCTGGCCCTATCCAAAACCACCATTTTTGCAATTATTCCGATCTGCCTATTAGGAATTTCGTGGTTTCTTGATTTTATTGTAGTGGATAAGTCGGTTTATTACACCACTTTAATAATCTCAATCTTTTCAATGTTCCTGCTATTCGCCTGGGGTTGGGTGAAAGATTTTCCTGTCTGGACCATCCATTCAATTGGTTTCTGCATTTTGACCAGCATATACCTGACAAGTATCTCAATTCCTCAGCTTATGGGAAGGCAACTCCTGGGACTCTATGGATTACTGCCATTAGCCATCACTATGCTTGTTGCTCTTACTCTGCATTTTTCATTGAATCCCCTGATACAATTATATCAGAAAGTCAAAAACGACAAAAGTATACTGATTTTTATGGTTTATGGTTTCCTGCCTGTTGCATTCATGTTTGCATTTGATGAGGTCCATGCCATAAAATTTCTGCCAATTGCCATTATCTTAATACTCATGACAGCCATGAGTGTTGTAATTTACCTGGGAAGCAACAAGAAGGTTGTAGGAATCGTCACCATTATTTCCGGATTTATTCTTACCAATGCAATCGCAATTACCGTGTCGACCTTGTTATAAGGAGTAACCTATTTCTTTGCCCCTCCCAAACTGGCAAACGTAAGAATAAGCCCGAGGGCAATACCCAGCAATGCGGCAAAAAGCACCTGGAAATCGATAGGAAGCAAGAACGTGATGGTATGGGCAGGGATCCAGAAAAAGGGGATCGTCTTTTTGAAGACGAAATTCCATTGCACATCCCAGTTGATTTTTTGAAAAATCGCACCAAAAGGGATAGGAGTGAAGAGACCTTTCAGACTTCCCCCTGTCTGAAGGATATGGATATCAGTGATCTTATGCAGCGTCATCATTACCGGTGCATATACAAGGTTCATGGCTGTTGAAATGCAAAATGCCACAAGTACCTTTTCAGCACTGAATGCTGACTTTATGATAGACGTTGCACCTTCCATTCCCAGGTATTCAAGGAAGATCGGAGTTCCTGATGAAAATACAGTGAAAGCAAATTTAATCGTTAGTCCGAGGAAACCCCATACAATTGCCCTGGGCAGTATTCCAAAACCTTTTTCATTGTAAACCCCTTTCCGGATGCGAAGTGCAATCATCTCGCCCATTGTGGCCAGTATAGCAAACTTGATAAAACTCATCAGCATGCCATGTTCCCTGTTGAAGTCGTTATAGAATTGGTAAATGGATGGCACGAAGATGAAAGGACAGAATAACAATAAGATAAAGGCAATCAGGTAGAGGTCTGTTTTTTTCATGGGACGGTAATATTCAGCAGGTAAATATACTAGATTTGTTTTGCTAGATATCCAATCTGTTGTAATATTGAATAAGTCAAAATATATGAGTTTCATTGACCTCAGACTCTTCAGCAAGTTCTCCTTTATGCTGCTGTTATTTGTATTTCTATTCAACTTGCAGGTCTACAGTCAGGTAAGTACACGTAAATCGTCGCCTTCTGATGTTTCCATTAGTCCTGATTCCATAACTTCCAAAAAAATTATTCCGGATGACGACCGGGATGATATTCCTTTTATTGATTATCAGCCTGCAGTCATATGGACGACATCTATCGATACTCTCAGGGATTTTGCATACATCAGGAAGAATTTCACAGATCAGTTGTTGTCGGTTTGGAGTGTTCCCGGACGTTACTACCCTGCATCAAGGATTTATGCTGCCGAAATAGGCGGTAACTATTACCGGGCTTGCAAGGTTTCTGCTGATAATTACGTTTTTGCCCAACAACTTGTAAAAGGAAAAATGAACCTTTATGCCTACCGTATCATTCCCCAGACCAATGGCTGGGTGGAAATGGTAAGTCACGATCCTGAAAATGGAGTATACAGAAACAATATGATCATTGAAATAAAGGGAATGAGGCGGTACTGGAAACGATTTGGTTACATGGTAACACTGGCACAGGATTCATCAACCATGATCTCCCTTAGCCAGGAAACCTTAAAAGAGTTTTCGGAAAAGTACCTTAAAGAAACACCGGAAGCATATACCCTTGCATCAAAATTCAGTAATCAGAAAAGGCAAAAAATCACCCGGGGTATTGCTGTTGGAATTGTTGTGGGTGCAATCCTGGTTAATATGACCAATTTGGAAGAAAGCAAGTATTTACTGCTCGCGAGTTTTCCACTTGCCATCACCTTAGCTTTGCTTAACAGGGCAAATGCACTGCATCCCGACGATATGGTAAGGATTGTAGAATTATATAATCGCGAAAAACTGGCAAAAGGGTTAGAGGCTGAATAACTGCTTTTTGCCTTTACTTCTGGATTCGAATCCTGGCATCAACAGCAACTAATTGTTTCATATTGCCGATAAGTGGATTTAGATCCATTTCCATGATTTCAGGAGCAGCTTCGCAAAGCGCTGAAACCCTGCTGATAACTTCTGCATAAAGATCCTCATTGATGCCTTCCTGGCCCCGGATACCTCGGATAATGCCATAACTCTTGAGACGCTTAATCATCTGTGATGCCTGAACTGCAGAAACGGGGGAAAGTCCTGATTGAATATCCTTCAGTACTTCAATATAAATCCCACCCATTCCACAGAGTATCATGTGCCCGAAATTCGGCTCATAGTTGGCTCCCACATAAACATATTGTCCGGTAAGCATAGGTTGGATCAGGATGGCTGTGGTTTCAGGAATAACTATCATCCTTTCAAATTCAGAGGCTACCTTATCGAAATTATCCACATTGAGGGCAACACCGCCAACATCTGACTTATGCACTGGCCCTACAACTTTCATTACCACAGGAAGTCCCAGTTTGCTGGCTGCACGAATGGCTTCCTCCTTACTGTTCACAACAGCTTCACCGGCCCTTGGGATTCCGGCTGCATCCAGTAATTCCTGCACTTTTTCAGGGTGAAGGTATCCGGATTCATTATCGTTGATAATCATCCTGATTTTATCAACATCAACTTCAGGTAGCAGAGTAAATTCCTCAGCAGGGGCAGGGGTATTGAATACTTTGCACAAGGCATTGCCGAAAACCACTTCATCAGGAAAGTTAATCCTGCCCAAAGAGAGGAAATAGTCGATTTCGTTCTTAACATTGATAATGGATGGTAAAATAGGGTAGATGGGCTTGGAACAGCTTCTCATCTTTTCATCCAGTAACTTGTAAACATCATACACCTCAAATAATCCCGGACTGCCAAAGATTACCGCCATGGCATCGATGTTATCGAATTTCTTATCGCAGTATTCAATGATTTCACCCAGTTGCTCCGCTGTCCCTGTAGCCAGGAAATCGATAGGATTGGCAACGGATGATCCGGGGAAAAGTTTTTCCAGGAGTTCGGGGCTTTCCAGTTTTGGGATTTCAAGGCCTCCTGAAGATAGCGCATCTGTAAGCATCACAGCAGGCCCGCCGGCATGGGTAATGATGGCAATATTCTTTCCTTTTAGCTCTTTATGCATGAAAATAGATGCTACAGCTGCCAGTTCTTCCCTTCCATAGCAACGTACAATACCGGCTTTGCGGAATAGTGTATCCACTGCCACATCGGGGCTTGCAAGGGCTCCTGTATGTGAAGAAGCTGCCCTGCTGCCTGCCGAAGAGCTTCCGGCTTTGATAGCAGCAATTTTACAGCCTTTCCTGATTAGCGATGAGGCGTGTTTTAGTAACATCTGTGGTTTGTTTACACTCTCCACATACAACAGCTTGATTTTCGAACTTTTTTCAGGATCGAAGGTCTCGTCCAGGTGTTTCAGGATATCTTCCACACCCAATTGAGCACTGTTTCCTACCGAATAAACACTTGAGAAAGTGAGTCCTTTAGGCATGGCAGCTTCCATAATGAAAACTGCAGTTGCACCTGAACCTGAGATAAAGTCGACGCCCTGAGAATCCAGTTTAGGAATAGGAGTAGTAAAAACAGAGGTATGAAACGGATTCATCATTCCAATGCAGTTAGGCCCTATCAGGCTTGCACCATATTGATTGCAGGTATTAACAATCTGCTCCTCAAGCCTGGCACCTGCTTCACTTTCCTCATGAAAACCTGCAGAAAGGATGATAAATGCCCTTGTTGACTTCTCCCTTGCAAGAATCTCAACAGTTTCAGGACAAAATCTTGCAGCTATAGCAAGAATGGCCAGGTCAACCTGTGGCAGTTCTGATACTGAAGGATAGCAATCCAGTCCCTGTATGCTGCTTTCCTTTGGATTGACAACATATAAAGGCCCGTTGAAATGATGGTCCTTGAGGTTTTTCAGGACTTTTCCACCAGGTTTGGTGATATCGTTTGAGCCACCGACAATAACAATGCTTTTAGGTTGGATGAGCTGAGGGCTGATCATAGGCTTTTATTAATCAAGGGTTTGATAATCAGTAAGATCGTCACAATTTTTTAGGAAGAAGCTTCTGAAATTCAAAGCGAAATTAGCAAATTATACTCATGCTTTGCAGAATTTGCTGCTTAGAAAGAGTTATACTTAAAAGAAGAAACTGTACATCAGATGACTAATAGTAAACCTGTTTCGGTTCTGTATTGATCAGATGGCAAAAGCTGCTATTATTTCATTTTCCTGATTCGGGGGAAAAAGGGTGGAACCAAAGCAGCATATTCTTCCCATTCGGCCTTTCCCTGGTACTTTTTTTCAAGCATCGGCACCCCTGATACATACCTTAATAATATGAACATGATCACAGGACTGATGATGGTAAAAAAACCATCCACTTCCGGGATCGCTATCAGCCAGATTCCTGTCCAAACAATAAATTCGCCAAAATAATTAGGGTGGCGGGTAAATTTCCATAATCCTTTGGTCATCAGTACTCCATTGTTGGCGGGGTTCTGCCTGAACTTTCTCAGCTGATAATCACCAATGCTTTCGAAAAGGAATCCGAAAAGAAAAATAAGGGTACCCATTATTTCAGGAAAGCCTATACTGCCGTCAGGGGAGGAGTTAACCAGGATAACAGGCGATGCGATGATCAGCATCAGGGCACCCTGAAGCATGAAAATCTGCAGGTAACTTCTGAGAAGGAATAAGGTCCAGGTCTCCCTCCAGTTTCTATACCTGAAATCCTCACCTTTCCCACGGTTCCTGAAATAGATGTGCATGGATAGCCTTAATCCCCATATCACCACCAGTGAATTCAAGAGAATGTGTTTGGCTGTGTAAACCTGATCTACCATTAATCCGGAAAAACAAATCAGGATAAATCCAATTCCCCAGAAAATATCAATAATAGAATTGTCCTTTTTCATTGTTGCCAAAAGGAATAGAAAGCTCATCATGCAGAAAATGAGCAAAGCTGCGAGGGTAAAGTGTTCCTTAAACATAGCGGAAAGATAAATATTTTTTGTTTTATATTGGAAGATGTTTGATGTCTAATATTTGATTTTCGGATTACGGATTTTTGGAATTAAGATTTAGGATTTGCTACTTGGATTTGGTTCTTGAGATTTGGTCCACCGGGATGTTTTGGTACTTGATTTGGAATTGGTTTGAGATTTGACTTGATTTTAATTTTGAGCGCGCCCAAAAAAAAAAACCCCCTTTTTCATTTGGAATTTGGTTCTTGATTCTGGAACCTGAATTATTTGATTTAGGAATTTTGCATTTACATTTTCATTCTGCGGCCGGGGGGGGCATTTGTCCCCAAGGGGGTTTTCGATTTTCCCAATGGTTGATGTTTGGCCTCACAAAACACTCAACGTAATTAATATCTGCATTGCATTTTAGCATTTTCAGGGGTGGGCAAAATAATCGTAATTTTGGCCTTCATTCTATAAATCAGCACTGGTCCTGATGAAAAGCTTCCTGCTTCTGTCCTGTCTCGCACTTTTCCTGCTTTCTTCCTGTACAAAGAAGACAGATGACCCTGTAATTCCTGATCCCACTGATACATCTGACAAGGTATTTTATACACTGGATAAGTTCTGTATGGGAGCCGACCTTTCTTATGTTAATGAAGTTCAGGATCATGGTGGGATTTACCGCGACTCCGGGAAAATTGTTGATCCGTACCTGATTTTCAAAAACCATGGATGTAACCTGGTGAGGATCCGGCTGTGGAATCACCCGCTTTGGACAAAGGAAGTGTATGGTGCTGAAGGAACTCAAATGTACAGCGACCTTGCTGATGTGGAAAAATCAATTCGCAGGGCTAAATCTTTAGGAATGGGAGTGAACCTCGATTTTCATTATTCTGATACCTGGGCTGATCCATCCCATCAGGATGTCCCTTCTGAATGGCAATCCATCAATTCACTGCAAGTACTCAAAGATTCAGTTTATCAATTCACATATCGAACCTTAAAATATCTTGATAGTCAGGGACTGATGCCAGAGATGGTACAGATAGGGAATGAAATCAACTGTGGTTTATTGATAACTTCAGCCCCGGCAGCTTTCCCTGATTTAAATGCATGTAACGGCAACTGGGAGGCCCTGGGAGAAATTCTGAATATGGGAATAAAGGCTGTAAGGGATGTTTCCTCCCAGTCAGCCATCAAAACTCAGATCATCCTTCACATTGCGGAACCCAGGCATGTGGAATGGTGGTTTGACCAGGTTATACAGCAAGCGAAAGTAACAGATTTCGATATTGTGGGATTTTCATACTATCCATTATGGCATACGGATACTCCTTTGGCTAATGTTGGCAATGCCATTACCCGCTTTAAAAACCGATACCAACGAAAGGTAATGGTGGTTGAAACGGTCTATCCCTGGACTATTCAGGGGGCTGATAATTATATAAACCTGTTTGGTAATCAACCGGCCATTGCTGGTTATCCCTTCACTGAAAAGGGTCAGTATGATTTTTATGTAGCCCTGACTGATAAAGTGATAAAAGCAGGAGGTGACGGGTTAATGGTTTGGGAACCTGCTTGGATCAGTTCAGAATTAAAGACACCCTGGGGGAATGGATCTTCCTGGGAAAATGCTACATTTTTCGATTTTGAAGGAAACACAAAAAAAGGGATAGATTTTATGACCTATCCCTATCAGTTTCCTGAATAATATATTGATGTGAGTGCTATTTCATCATAACAGAAACTACCACAGTCCCTGGTCCGCCATTTACACCCAAAACAGGGCTGCAGTCGTTGATGAATTTAGGTTTCTCACCGGTAAGCTGCTCCAGCTGATTAGCATACCACTGAGCAGAAGATGCGTTTCTGATATGAGAAATGGCATATCCCCAGAATTGCTGGCTGGCTATTAAAGAATCAATTTCCTTCATTACCCGTTTCATACTGCCGGCTTCACTGAAAGCTTTTCCAAAAGTATCTCCCTTACCTTCTTCAGTCATGGTAATGATAGGATTAACCCAAGCACTTGCCCATCATTCCTTTTGAATAACTAAGTCTTCCACTCTTCACCAGGTATTTCACAGTCTTGGCACTGACCAGAATCCTGGATTTTTTGTTCCATTCCGGAATCAGGGCAGTGATCTCATCGTGACTCATTCCGTTCTCAATGGCTTCAGCTACCCTTAGAACAATAAGTCCCAATGCAGAAGAAACCCTGTTGGAATTATGAACTGAAATCCGTTTTCCAGATTGTTCGCTTACAGCTTTTGCAGCCCTCTCACTATTTGAGAAAGTGCCGCTGAATGCATGGCTGATATGGATACCAATGGTGGACTCATAGTGGGTGCCAAGGAATGAGTAGCGATTGATGAAATCCTTGTAAGAAGGTTGTGCAGTGGTAGGATAAACAGGGGAGGTGTCGAGTAAGATTATAGAACTTATCGGACGAAATAGTGGTGTTATCAAGGAAATGACTGCTCCCAACATGCAAGCTTAAAGGAACAATATGAATCTGGTATTTTTCAATCAGTTCCTGCGGAATGTCGCTGGTTGAATCGGTAAGAAGTGCAATAGGCCATTTGCGGTTATGGGCAATATCACTTTGCATTACCATATCATCTACTTTCTGATAGGTAATCGAAGCTCTTTTGCCAACAATATCAAACAGTGCAATAGGATCATCGGAATGGATGTGGAAACGGAGTTTCTTGTCCGAACCGGCAACCACCATAGAATCACCCATACCTTCAATCGACTTGCGGATGCTGTCCTTGTTTTCTTTGGGATGGGCATCCAATGAAAGAAGGGCTTCACAGCAATACCTGAAAGTTATCTCTTCATGAGAAAAAGTGTCGGTGTCAAGAATTGTAATTTCATTGGCTGCCAAAGAAACTTTGCGGATGGTCTGGCGATTCTTAAAGAAATCAATCATTCCTTCAAGAAATAATACAAACCCTTTGGCACCAGCGTCTACTACATTTGCTTTTCTTAAAACTTCAAGTTGAGAAGTTGTGGCAACCAAGGAATCTTTTGCAATCTGGAAAGCTTTGATCAGCAATTCAACGAAATCGTCGATCAATTCCTTCATCTTATAAATAAACTCTGCCCATTCCCTGATTACTGAAATCATTGTTCCCTCAACAGGGTTTGCAATGGCTTCATAAGCATAGGTAACGGCATTGCGGACCGACTTGGCGAAGTTACCCACCGTGAATTCCACTTCTGATTCAATTTCATTGCTGAACCCATAAAGGAACTGTGCGAAAATAATCCCTGAATTGCCACGGGCTCCAACAAGGGCGGCTTCAGCAAGAGCTGTAGCAGTTACCTTTATATTATCTGTTGGAATTGGGCTGTCAACTATGGAGCGCATCATACTGGCCAGGTTGGTACCTGTGTCAGCATCCGCTACCGGAAAAACGTTGATTTTATTTATCAGTCCCTGGTTCTCAAAAACACGCTGTGCGCCTGCAAGGAAAGCATAGTATAAACTACGGCCATCAAGGACTTTAACTAGAGGTTGAATGTTTTCCAAATCCTGTTTAAGATTAGATATGAGCGGTGTCTGATGCAAGGAGCACTTCGACATTTCAATGAAAACAAAGTGCAAAGTTAACATTTCCTGATACATGAAAATTATTTGATATGTTAAAATCCCTAAAGAGCAGGATTATATTTTTTTGTATTCCGGTTTGCTGAAATCAATTTAATGTACATTTGCCACCGATATGCATGCAAATTCTTAACGAAAAATTTATTGATTTATGAAACATCTGGTTCTCTCTGCAATCCTACTGTTGTTTGGAACTGCCATTATTTTTTCAGGTTGTAACAAAGAGGAAGATCCCATTCCTCCTGTTCAAACCTTCACTACCGGTGCCGGTTATATTTCATCTGATATAGCCCTGCCATTTGCTGATTCCATGTTATTTGGTATTCATGTTAAATCCAATGGAACAGATAAACTGGTAAAATTCCAGGTTTATGCCAATGGAACCAATGTAGTGGATTCTACCATCTCAACCCATGATTTCACTATTAATATAGGTTCATACAAAACTTTCCTTGATAAAGAAGTATGGAAATTTGTCAGTACTGATATCGCTGGAAATATTGATTCCGATTCTATCACTGTTACCGGGAATTTTGGAGAAATCAACAGTTTTTCAGGAATAACTTTAGGTGCCCAAAATAACACTACTGCAAAAGGATTTGTTTCCTTCAGCAATAATGCAGCAACCACATACACTCAGGATGAAGCATTCAATCACCAGGCAGATATAGATATGTTCTGCTTCTATGAGAATGCAGCATCAGTGAACCTGATGGCTCTTGCAGCTCCCGGTTCCAACATTAATGGTATTTTTACCGGGGGAACAGCTCCTTCAGAATACACAACGAAGAATGTAACCTATTTTACAAAGACAGACCTGAATGCAACACTATTTGATCTGGTTACTAATGATGCCCTTATTGCTGCATCCTTCGATCCGGATAACAAATTCAAAAAAGCCAAATTATTGACTGCTGGTGATGTATATGCATTTAAACTTGCATCAGGCAAATTGGGGCTTCTCAAGGTGACAAATGTTACCGGTGTTGAAGATGGAAGCCTTGAATTCTCAGTAAAAATTCAGAAATAACGACTGATTTGGGATGTATACTTTACAACCAATGAATATGAAGAGGCCGCAAGGTGGAGTTTTCACCTTGTGGCTTTTTTCATTCCTCACTATTCTTTCATTGTCCTTTTTTTCCTGCAGCCAGGAGGATAGCCCTGGAAAATCTACCCTGTTCCTTAAAACTGGTGTGGCATATACTGCAAATGGGGCCTATGTCCCAATGGGAGGGAAAATAAGGATTGGAATCCAGGCTTCTGGTGGAGGATCCCCTTTAACCTATATCCGGATTGAAAAATCAACCCCATCTGGAACTTTTACCCAGCTCGACAAAGGCATTTATGTGGGAAATGAAGGATTTGATGAAGATTATATTTTCTCCAAGGATACAAACTCTTTCGAGAGATGGAAAATACTGGTAATGAATGCCGATCGCGACACAGTTTCTGTGAGTTTTAATGTTTTCAAGGATAGCGGCAGTTCATACGGTGAAATTATATATATACCTTCTATTACTGTTGGATTGCAGGATAACAGCCAATATGATCAATATCTTGACCTTGAAAACGGGGTCAGCTATAATTCAGCAAATATTTTGGGACATGAAGCTGAAATCGATTGGCTGGGTTATTATTATGTTACTTCAGGTTTGCCTTCCCCTTCATTTACCTGCCCGGGATATACAGCTTCCATAGCTTATTATCCCGAAATCGGAACCTGGCCCGTTAAATCGTCAACAGTTTACGATTATGTGACTTCCGACAATAACCTGATCTCTTTTCAACAATTTGACGCAGCCGAAAATGACAGCCTGCTCGTTTCAGGATTCAAACCGGAAAAAGTGAGTGGGAATTGTAAGTATTGCTATACTGGCAAAGTGGTTCCTTTCAAGACCCAATCAGGGAAGTATGGCATGATCAAAGTAATCCGCGCAGATCAGTCAGCCGATGGTTCTATGGAATTATCAATTAAAGTTCAGAAATAACCTTCCTGATATGATGCAATTGAAGTTAGTCAAGACTTTTTTCCTGGTATCCTGTCTGCTATCAGGTATTCCAGCTATTACACAAACTGCTTCTTGTCTCAAAGGCCGGGTTATTCATGCTGAAACAGGATTGGCTGTTTCTTCAGCACACATCAGGTTTTCAGAATCCTCTGGAACAGCCAGTGATTCTCAAGGGATTTTTGAACTGTGCGGATTGAGAGGTTCAGCAGTTAGAATTACGATCAGTTGCCTGGGATTTACCTCCCTGGATACTCTTGTAAAAACTGAATCATATGGTAAGATATTGATTATTAAGCTCAGACCTTCACAAATATTGATGGATGAGCTAGTGGTTACTGCTACAAGGACCGACAATTCCATTCTTGAAACTCCCGTCAGGGTCAATTTGATCAGCCCGAAATTTATCGCCAATTCACCTGTCAGGACAGTGGATGAAATACTCAAATATGCACCTGGTGTCAATTGGAGCAGGCCTTTTGGGGTTTTTAGCACTAAAGCCATTGTTACCATGCGTGGATTGAGTGGTAAAGAACAGGGCAGGGTGATGGTACTACTGGATGGTATTCCTATTAATAAATCGGATGGGGGCACTGTGGATTGGAATATGATTGATATGGAAATGGTACGCAAAGTAGAAATCACTAAAGGTGCCGGATCAGCATTGTATGGTGGTAATGCAATGGGTGGAGTAATCAATATTATTACACAACCTCCTGCTGAAAAATTGTACACACGGGCTTCACTTGAATTTGGCACCTTCAATACCATGGGTGCTAAGGTTATGGCCGGCGGAAATAAAGCCCTGAAAAGTCCTGCCAATAAGATGTATTGGGGAGTGAGTACCTTTTATCGTCAGAGTGATGGATACATCACACAATCTGAAGCCGACAGATTAGCCAATCCTTACATTATTAAATCAAACCTGATGGAATTCGGGATAAATGCCCGCACTGGACTTAAACTGGGAGAAAAACATCGAATTGAGGCTGTGATTAACTATTACAACGATCATCGCGGAACAGGCGAGAAAGTGCATCTGGAAGATGGAAACGTTACCGATCATGATTCCTATGGCCTTACCCTTAATTACAAAGGAAAAATCGGCAACATGAATATGAATTCCTCTTTATTCAGTCTTACCGAGAATTACAAGAAGGTTAATGAATACCTGAAAGATGACTATACCTGGTATGATGTGCTCTCAGTAAGAAGAGACTTTGGATGGATATCAACTGTCTCACAAAAAGCCGGAAAGTCAAATCTATTGACCGCAGGTTTCGACTACAAAAATGGCTCTGTGGATGCTTACGATAAATATTTCACCTCGACAGATATTGTCTTTAACGAAGGCAGGATGCATACTTTTGCAGTCTATGCGCAGGATGAGATAAGCTTGATGGATGGCCGTTTCCGGATGATTGCAGGTATCCGGTATGACAGGGCTACCTTTTACGACGGGTCATTCAGGATTGAGAACCCCAGCCCCGAAACCTCCTTTATGAATGAGTATGAAGTGCCGGATATGCCCGAACAAAGCTGGGGCGCACTCAGTCCTCGCTTATCACTGCAATATAAACTGAAGGAAAAAGGCCGGGTTTATGCCATGTATTCACGAGGATTCAGGCCTTCAGTCCTGGATGATCTTTGCAGGTCGGGAAGGATAAAAGGAGGATTTAAGATTGCAAATCCAGCCCTTCAGCCGGAGTATCTTGATAATTTTGAATTAGGAGCCGACTGGAAACCTTTCAATCGGTTACAATGGAATGCTTCTCTGTTCTATTCCAAGGGCAAGGATTTCCAATATTATGTTTCAAACGGGCAGACCATTGATATGGACTTTGGTGAGAGGCCGATTTTTATACGTGCTAATATTTCTGATGTTGAAATGGCAGGCGCTGAGACTGAAATTCGTCTTGAAGTGAATTCCCAACTCCAGCTTTTTGCCAATTATTGCTATTCAAAGTCACGAATTCTGGAATACAGAAGAATCGATCAAAATGATACAATCGACCTGGCCGGTAAATACTTCACAGATGTTCCTGAGCATATCATTTCGGCAGGTGCCACCTGGAATCATCCATTTATTAATCTGAGCCTGTTATATCATTACAATGGTGCAATGTATGTGAATGACCATAATACTGTTGATGAGGTGCTTCTTATAAGTCAATATCCTGCCTATTCAACATTTGATATCAAGGTCTGGAAAGAATTCCTGGGCAAATTCAAAGCGTCTCTTTTTATCCAGAATGCTTTTAATACCAAATACTACGACAGTAAATATGCTGTCTGTCCCGGCCGCTTTATTACAGCTGAAATATCCTTTAAACTCTGATCCATATGCTGAAGAAAATTAGTGTTTTAATGTTGATGCTGGTACCATTCCTCCTGAATGCCCAGACCAACGATTTTTATGATGATGCCGAAACTAACCTGCTACCACTGGGAACCATCACTATTGGCGGAGAAATTTCTAATCCGGGAATTGTGGATGTGTCCGCATTACAACTTCGTTCAGTTGTGGTCAAAGAAGCCGTACTACATGAAACAACCGACCAGTTTACAGGGGCCTACCGTTTCGATGGTTATTCCTTATATGATCTGCTTAACCAGGTAGTATTGAAGAAAAAGAATGAAGCAGCATTTCCACCCATCATCGACCTGTATGTGGAAGTGGAGAATGATAAGGGTGATAAGGTGGTTCTAAGCTGGGGTGAGATTTATTATCCTATCCATCGTCATGAAATTCTTATTGCCACTCAAGTAGCCAGAATTGTTCCTTCCAAAACCAAGGAGTTGTGGCCTTTGCCTGTAGAATCAAAATTAGTAGTTGCTTCCGACCTTTTAACTCATCGCAATATTTCGAACCCTACAAAAATTACTGTGCGGTCATATGAAGGGGAATTTACCATTAAGAAAGGGATGAAACCCATGTATGCAGATTCCTTTTCTATCCTCGATGGAAAAGCGATCAAAGAAACTGTTACGAATTTACCAGGTTTATCCTCAATGATTTTTCCTTCCGTATTTTATGGCCGGGGAACCGGGATTCATGGAACTACACCTTTTGAAGGGGTCTTATTAAAAGATGTGCTGGCTAAATATTTTGCAAAAGATGTGGAAAGCCTTAAAACAGGAATTTTTGTCATGACCGGCAAGGATGGCTATCATGCTGTGTATACTTACAGTGAGGTAATGAACCGAAATGACCAGGCAGAAGTACTTCTTTTCAACTCAGCCAAAGATGAAGATGGCGGTTATTTCAAACTCTTTCCTGCCGCCGATTTCTTCTCCGACAGAGCCATTAAATCCCTGGAATCGATTCGGTTTGATAGAGATTAGAAGATGTTGAGATTAGGAGATGAGGAGATGGAGATTAGGAGATTAGGAGATTAGGAGATTGGAGATTAGGAGATGTGGAGATTAGGAGATGAGGATGAGGAGATTAGGAGATGAGGAGATGAGGAGATGAGGGAGATGAGGAGATTAGGAGATGGAGATGAGGAGATGAGGAGATGAGGAGATGTGGAGATTAGGAGATGAGGGGATGAGGAGATTAGGAGATGAGGGGATTAGGAGATGACCCGAAGAGTAGCCTTTCAATTTGATAAGAAGACCAGGGATTCCTGTCCTCATTAGCGGAGCCGAAAGGGGATTTACAGAGTGATAAAACAATCCGGAAGACACCCCCTTTAAGCAGGGGATCTGGGAACTTGGTCGCCAACTGGCGGATGGATTTTGGACTTTGGACTTGAACCGTAAATACTGCCCCAATCGGAATCTCATCAACAAAGCTTAATCCCACCTTATTCAGAAGTTCTCAGCACTCAGCACTCGGCACCCAGCACTCAGCACCAAAAGCCAAAGGTTCCACATTGGGGCACTCAGTACCCAGCACCCCTCAGCACTCAGCACCCTCAGCACCAGCACCCAGCACCAGCACACCTATTTAAGTGTAGTAAACCCCTTAAAATCCCCTGCTTCAATCCGGGCATTAAGCTCCTCGGTAAGGTTGCTGAAGCTGTTACGCAGTCCACAGGCATACATTTTCTTGATGGGATCAGCATCCACAACCATTTTAAGCAGTTCATCGGCTAAAGGAGTTTTAGGTAAGGCAGCATATTCCTCATATTTCAGCTTAATAAATGCAACATCCGGGGTAATGCCCCGGTTATCAAGAAAATATCCGTTCTTCAACTGAGTTGGGTAAGCCAGTGCACCATTGGTATAAACATCCCTGATATCAGGGTAGGAAACAACTGACTTTTTGTCGGCTGACAGTATGATTGGAACCAGTTGTGAGTAATCAGCCCTGGTTTGGTAAATAATTACTTGTGGGGCAGGGAGTTTTGACATGGTCGCAGCATTTTTTGATGATTTATGACACACGCAGCAAGAACTGAGCATTAAGACTGATGCCAGGACCAGGAGGAAGAAAGATATTGATTTATTCATTGGATTGATTTTTTACAAATTTATAAAATTGAACTACTTTTGTTAAAAAAAAGTACCTTTGATTTTCCTTTAATCAAGGAAATTCTGGCACGAAAATTGAGAATATTCAGCCGGTTTTCGAACCGAACGAACAAAAAGCATATTTTAAAGTTTAATCTCTATAATTTCCTACACAATGAAAAGAGTTCTGTTTACCCTAATGATCAGTTTGGTTGTAATGGCATTAGCCGCTCAAAATGCAACCCCGGTTCCTGCAGTGAATAAAAATGCCCCAACCATCAATTTTGAAAAAACAACCCATGATTATGGTACAGTTGTTAAAGGTGGTGATGGTGTATGTGAGTTCAAATTTAAAAATACAGGAGTTGAACCTCTCATACTGTCAAATGTAACTTCATCATGTGGTTGCACAGTTCCTGAGTGGCCCAGGGAACCCATCCTCAAAGGAAAATCAAATGTTATCAAGGTAAAATATGATACAAACCGTGTTGGACCCATTAATAAAACTGTTACAGTAACATCAAATGCTTCAAATACTTCTGTTCAGCTGCATATTATTGGGACTGTTGTTGAAAAAGTAGATGGTGCCAGTATGCCTGTTAAAAATGAAGGTGCTGCTCCCATAGCTAAATAATATTTATTTCCCCTCACTTTTAGGCCCGGATGTACGTCATTCCGGGCTTTTTCATTTTATTAATATACTTCTCTTCAAACCTGACTAGTTCAGTACTGTATCCATCATTTCAGTTATTTCCTCTGTCTGTGAAGAATTGTCAGGGACCTTCACCTGCCGGCAGGCCTGGTTCTGCAATACTTTCTCATTTTATAGCTATTGCTTTAAAGATATATTTATCTGAGGAATATATTTTTAAAAGTCTTTACCCACCTGTTGTGAAATCCTTACTTTTGCCCTGTTTTTCCAACCAACTCAAAATTATTTATCATGCCTACCATCTCATTACGTGGCCAACAAATGCCGGCTTCTCCGATTCGTAAATTGGTTCCTTATGCAGAATCAGCAAAAAAAAGAGGGGTTAAAGTTTATCATCTTAATATTGGACAGCCTGATATCCGTACTCCTGAAGTTGCACTCGATGCAATCCGGAATTATGATGGGAAAGTAATCGAATATAGCCATTCGGCTGGGAATGAATCTTATCGCAGGGCATTGGCTGAAAGTTATGGTAAAATTGGCATTACCGTTGACCATGAACAAATACTAATTACTACCGGTGGTTCAGAGGCAATTCTTTTTGCCTTGTTTTCCTGCATGAACCCAGGGGATGAAATTATTATCCCTGAACCTTTCTATACTAATTATAATGCATTTGCCTTAACTGCCAATGTGGTGGTAAAACCCATCACAGCTAAGATTGAGGATGGATTTGCTTTGCCTCCTATTAGTGAGTTCGAGAAAGTGATCACACCAAGAACCAAGGCAATCATGGTATGCAATCCTAATAATCCCACCGGTTACCTTTATAGCCGTCAGGAATTGGAACAATTGCGCGACCTTGTATTGAAACATGATTTATATCTTTTTGCAGATGAGGTATATAGAGAGTTCTGCTATGGTGGGAATGAGCATTTTTCAGTGATGAAACTGGAAGGTCTGGAACAACATGCCATCATGATGGATTCAGTTTCAAAAAGATATAGCGAATGTGGCGTACGAATTGGTGCACTTGTAACCCGTAATACAGGTATTCTCCAATCAGCACTGAAATATGCCCAGGCAAGGCTGAGCCCACCCTCACTCGGACAAGTAGTAGGGGAGGCCTCATTAAAAACAGGCGCCGAATATTTCAGGGAAGTCTATGATGAATATATCCATCGCCGCGATTTCGTGATTGAGGCTCTGAATAAAATTCCGGGCGTTTTCGCTCCTAAACCAAAAGGTGCTTTCTATGCCATCGTCCGCCTTCCGATTGATGATAGTGATACCTTCTGCCAGTGGCTGCTCGAGGATTTCAGCTATAACAACCAAACCGTGATGCTGGCTCCAGCCTCAGGTTTTTATGCGACACCCGGACTAGGTAAGGATGAAGTTCGTATCGCTTACGTATTAAAGAAGGAAGACCTTGCAAATGCCGTGATTTGTTTGGGTGAAGCATTGAAGGTTTATCCGGGATTGGTGAAATAATCCTTTTGCGAAAATTTAATTGTGATTAACGTAGAGACAAGGCTTGCCTTGTCTCTACGTTATTTTTTGCCTTGTCTCTACGTTATTGTTTGCCTTGTCTCTACGTTATTTTTTGCCTTGATCCTTCCTTAATATTTTAATTATTAAAAGATTAATTTTTCATTCTTCCGTAATTGAAATAAAATACGCCGAACGGCTAATGGTCAAACATATGTAGGAATCTAATTTTGTCGGGTAACAATTTGGTAAATACAAAATAATAAACCAAAACCCTGACAATGAAAACTACATCCTTCCTGTTAACTTTCCTGGTAGCCATATTATATTTTTCTTCCAATGCCCAGGAAACAGATCCTAAATTGGTTAAAGCTTTCGATAAGGCTATGACCATCGAAAAATTCCTGGCGCTGCCTGATGATGATTTCTGGAAATACAGCAAACCAATGATGTACCAGAACCAGGGCTTCGACGACGGTCATGGGATGTTCACCTGGCCTCCATCAATGAAGGTTTTTCCAAAAAGAGTGGGGCTTCTTTCATTTATTGTATTTGATCCTGGCTTTTTTGATGCGAAAGTAAAGAAGTATGGTGGTCCTGATATTTCATATACCGTGACTACAACAAAAAGTGCTTCAATTTCAATCGATAATACTCGGGCAATGGCTGGTTTCATTTATGAGGAAGCTTTGCCAGAACTAAAAGAGAACTTTAAGTATTTTGGGTCAGAACTTCTAACACCGGAAGAATTTATTACATCAGATGCGATTCGTCAGGCCTATAATTCTTTCAACTACGAAGAGAAAGCAAGTGCGAAGGTGTTTAGCGGTGAAAGTGCTGCCAATACCATTGCTGTCCCTGAAGGGCAGAATTTCTTTTATGCCGAAAACTTTACGGTTCCCGGATTTGTAAAAGCTATTGGTCCCAAAGCAGAAGAATTAGGACTTGATGCTGTGCTCATTATAAAAATCGAAATGGGAATTGATGATAAAGGGACTATTTCTGTACAATCGATGAATTATGCCATGTATGGGAAAAATCCTACACCAAAGGATCCTGATAAGCGATATGTGGCTGTTAACCCTGCTACCGGGTATAACGACTATGTGGTTTATTCAGCTAAGAAACTGGGAGGTGAGAAAGAAGCTGCCATGAATGTGGTTCTCTCAATGGAAAACAAAACCAGTAAGGTTTACCGCTTCGAGGGGATTGGAAAACTTGTGAATAAACTGGCTTTGGGGGCAAACTATGAATTAAATATGTGGATTAAAGGTGATTGGAAGCCATTCAAATACAAATAATATTTGTTCCCTCTTTCAATAATCAGCTCCTTAATGCTTTACAACATGATCAGAAAACTATTCTTCCCTATGTCCTTTTTGCTTTTTGTTGCCTTCTTTTTAGCGGCCTGCGAAAAAAATACAGATCCTTCTGATGAGAATGACGGTAATGATTCTACAGCTAATAAAAAAAGGTACTGTTATTTCAATCATCATTCATTTTCTGATGTATAACGACTAAAATGAAAACCATGAATAACATTTTTAAAAGCACGGCACTTGTGCTATTGTTTCTCGTAAGTTTTTCCCTGGACGCCCAGGATCTTAGAGATGGAGACAACATTGCACCTTGTTTAGGACTAACTATGGAATCCGAGCAGGTGAAACAACTGATTAAAGCTTATGATATGAAGGACGATATGCCGGGAGTAAAAGCAGGGAAGGGACTTACTTTTTATTGCCCGGATACCTGGATTCAAAGGATTACATTTCAGAATAATAGCGCTTATGGTTCCTTCAGGGGGGAATTGCCATTTGGCCTTGATTTCGGAATGTCGGTCAGGGAGATCAAGGAAAAATTTCCTTCTGCTAAGGAAACGGAAGATTACATTAAATTTTATGCAACAAAATACTGGGTAGAAATCAAATTTGCCTCTCCCAGGAAAAAGAAAATTGAATTCATCTCAATATCCTAAGATTTATGAAAAGAGGCATTGCACTTTTTATTGGGCTGATATGGGCCTTGTCGATCAAGGCTCAGGTCAATTACTGCGAAATATTCATCAACTCGTTTAACGAAAGTGCCCAGGGTTTTCCATCCTTCCGGCCGGGTATTCCGGATTCGTTGGTTAGAAATACTGATATAAATCCAACGTTCGTTGAACCCTATGGATTGAAAAGCGGCTGGATCGGAAAAGCTGAGGCCCAGCAATCAGCCAGGTATCCCGGACACACCTATACCGAATGGGAAATGCATCTTCGATCCAATGCCACCAGTGCTGGTGAAAGTAGTCTGGAAGAAGTGTACGAACCATTGAAGGCCCAGTTTAGTCAATCAGTTAATAGTATTTATCAATCATGCCTGCAAGAACTTGCCTTAAGTGAATCGTATAATATCACTGAAGAATACTCAAACCTGGTGTTTGGATATCTTATTTATCCGAAAGCAGTTACCCTCAGCGAAAAATCAGACTTTTCCAAAGCAAAAGAAGAACTTAGGGAGTTTCCATATATTTATATCACTTTAGAAAAAAGCTGGGGTGTGAACAGCTATTATTTTTCCTATTCAATCCATGGACTCAGATATAATGAATAGCAGAATCTGAAATACTATACTTTTTAACAAAGCAGCCCCTGTTAATGGGGCTGTTTTATTTCAGAACAAAATGTTCTATAGAGGAAATGTCGCTGAAGAATCAAGTGAGCCAACGGCCCAGACTGCCAGCTTTCTCAAAGTCATCGAACCAAAAATCCGGAGCTTTCAGACCTTATTATACCAGTTCACAAGCTCTACCCTGGATTTAAGTTGAAGCTTGAGGTAGATATTTTCAATGTGTTTTTTCACTGTGGAAGGACTGATGAAAAGCTTCTCAGCGATGTCCTGGTTCCTGGAGCCCTGCACAAGTTGTTCAAGGATTTCTATTTCCCTCCTGGTTAACTGTTCATCTGACTCTGGACTTATGACAGCTTTTGCTTCCGGTTTATACCCCGATACCATCATTTTCAGTGATTTTGAAGCAATGAGCGCCGACATGGGGGCTCCGCCTTCCATAACCTCTTCGAAAGAAGCAAGCATCTTGCCCAGTTTTTCATCCTTGAGCAGATATCCGGTAGCCCCGGCTTTGATGGCATTGAAGATATTGTCTTCAGTTTCGAATACAGTGAGCATGATCACCTTGATATGCGGATACGACTGCCTGATCCTGAAGGTTGTTTCTATTCCATCCATATCTGGCATCTCGATATCCATCAGGATGATGTCAGGATGCTGATGATTATTCTTCAGCCAGTCAATTGCCTTCCTTCCACGGTCCTCATGAAACAGCAGGCTGATATTGTCAACCAGCTGGAGTTTCTGCATCAGCTGTCTTGCCAGGCGGATATTATCATCCACGATCCCGATCTTCATAGGTATTCCTGTTTTCATGGCAAGTTTAGCTCAGTTGATGAAAATATATATCAGCCATTCAGCCTATTTTTTGCAATCATCATCTCTACAATTGTACCTTTCGGATGATTTCCACTGATCTTCAGATCAGCATGTATATCTGCCGCCCTTTGTCTCATGGAAAGAAGTCCATGCCCTTCAGTTGAATCTGTCTGAATGCCTCTTCCATCGTCCTCAATGACAATGCGTATATATTCCTCATTTTCCTCTATAACTACCTTAAGAATTCCTGCTTTGGCATGTTTCAGGGTGTTATGAACAGATTCCTGCATAATACGGAAAAGATTTAGTCCTATGATAGGGTCAATTTGAAGTGTGGAATCGAGATGATTCAAAAACATGCATTTAATCCCAGGTTTACTTTCCATGATACGGAAAAACCACTTTTCGAACTGAACAGCCAGGCTGCTGCTGGTCATGGAGCCAGGTGCCAGTGCCCAGATGGAATCACGAAGCTGTTGCATGCTCTCCCTGGCTGCTTGTTGCAGTTTATCGAGGTTGGAGGGTAGCTGATCAAGTTTGTCAAATTCAATCAGCATTTCGGTTGCTTCCAGTCCTGAAATCAGGTATGTGAGCTGGCTGCCAAGGTTATCATGTAATTCCCTTGAGATCCTCGTCCTTTCCTGTGCGACCTTTCTTTCAGCATCTAGCTTTTGTAACTTCCAGCGAAGCCTGATATAGGAGAAATACCTGACAATGAAGAAGATGGCTGCAATTACCAGAAGCCCTGCAAATATTCTAAACCAGGTAGTCTGCCAGACCTTTGGCTTTACTACTACGGAGATACTGATATTATCTGCATTCAGGTAGCCTGTTTCATCGATCAACCTGATATTCAAGGCGTATTTCCCGGGAGGTAAATAATTGTAAATGATTTTATTCAGGGCTTTTGAAGTTCGATGATAGTTTTCATCTACTCCTTCTAACTGATATTCAAAAACCGGTTTTAAATGAGGAAGTCCCGCACTAAGTAATACTGTGAGATCAAGCGATTGATTGCCTGCCGGTACTACTATGGAAGAAATGCTGTGAAATCCTGACAGGACAGAAATTTTTTGCTTTGAATGGAATATTTCAGGAATATCTTTTCGATAGAATGTAAGCATGCCTTTCTCCCCCGCGACCATTACTACCTCATCATCCATATAAAACGCCATCTGGTTGAAATCATTGAATGGCAGTACATTGGAACGGTTTATCAGAGTAGATTTCAAGGATTTTCTATTCAGCAGGCAAAGTCCATTAGAGGTAAGCAACAGATGATCCCTGTCAGGGAAGAGTATTCCATACACATTTACTGGTGAGGTTGCCAGTGGTATAGAGCTGAAGATCCTGGTGGTAGTATCGTAAGAACACAGGCCGGCTCCCATGGTAGCAAGATAAAAGGTTGACCCATTGACCTGGTTTGATATCCAGAATTACATTGCTGCAAATAGTGTTTTCTTCATCAGTATTACTAAAATAAGAATGGACCAGTTTCAGGTTACGGTCAAAAATTTTAAGTCCCAGGCCTGTCCCCAGCCACAAATGGCCCGATTGATCTTCATAGGCACTAAAAACATTGTCTGAGCGGACATAAGCCTGGTTGAAATAGATGATCTGTTGACTTTTCTGATCAAAAATAAATGGACTGATATTGGTTTGAAGAAGTATTCTTCCATCGGATAATCGTTTGCATCCATAACTAAATTCAGTTTTGATAGCCGCATTGATAACCTGGTGTGGTTTAAACGAATAAGTTCTTTTATTCATCAGCCAGAAGCCTTTTCCGTAGGTTGCTACAAGGTAATCGTTATGATCATAGTCAATGACTGAGCAAACAGGAAATCTGCTAACAGATGAGGTCGGGACGAGTTTTAAGTCTGAGACCTGCGCCCTGCGAATTGTCCAATGCAGCACCCATTAGTAGAGCCAATTATCACTTTCCTGTTTCATCCAGTTTTCGGAAGTACCAGAATGAACGGCATCCGGCTTTTCATTTGTCAGGAAAGAAATTTTCGATGAATTATGATCCTGGTAACTCATTCCGCTTCCATCGCCACCCGCCCAAAGAACTCCTGATGGGTCGAAGTAATAACAGTTTGGAGAGGTTGAAGTTACTGTTGCTTCATTACCTGTTTCTTTGGTAAAGAATAATGGTTGAGGATCATTTAATGACCGAAGGACTCCCATTCCCTGTTCACTGAAAAACCAGATAAGCTCTTTGCTGTCCCTGTTCAATAATCGTCGGGAAGTAGGTGCAAATGTTACTTTATAAGGTAGTCGTATTAACTTCTTCGCATTGATTTGAAGCCGGTATAATCCGTCCTTTTTTGCAATTATCCAGCAATTTTCTTTTTCCCACCAGGCGGCTCCCAGTATAGCTGAATCTGACAGTATTAACTGTTGATTTCCGGACTTATACCTAATCAAAGACTTAACAGTATAAAACACCAGTGACCCATCTTCATCAAGCATGAAATCATAGGTACCAGGCGTCACAATGGTGTCGAGCATATCCATTTTGCCGGCCCTGATATCCATCTCAAATATTCCCATATGGGTTAGTCCATATAGGTGAGTACTGTCTTTGTTAAAAGCTATCCGGTTCACGCCTGAATGAAAGGTTTGATTGCTTTTATACGAAATAATGGTCTCGTTGGCGGGATTAAACCTGACAAGAGCATTCCGCGCACCTGCATAAATATAGGTTCCATCAGTTCCTAAAGCACTGATGAAAGGATTGATTTTCAGACTGTCAGGAAAAAGCACTTTTCGATACTCCGTACCATCAAAGCAGTACAAACCGGTGGAAGTACCCATATATAAAAGTCCATTTGGAACCCTTAAGAAACAAGTGACAGAAGGATCAGGAATTCCATCTTCAATATCAAGGCTCCTCCAGAGACTCTGCTGTGTCAAACCCCGAAATGGAGTAGAAATAATAAGCAGCAAAACTGTCGAAATAAAAAGGTTTTTCAGTCTTTCTGATATCATAAAACAAATGCTATTCTTTAATATCCGGGATAAAGTAAGAACTATGAGAGTTTAACATGCTGTAGGATTATTGATTATCAGGATAAAGCAGGTATTTATTCCTGGTTTTTTTGAAATGGGTAAGATCCTTTTGCCAGCTTTCGCGGATTGCTTCTTCTGACATGCCTTCCATCACCTGCTTCCTGAGTTTGTCGGTGCCTGCAAGTTTATCAAAGTAGGGAATGAAAAATCTGGAATTCATGTTGAGTTCCGTATAAGCCTTAATCAACCAATCAAGGTTCACTTCACCCTGGTGTTTCAGCCTGGCGACCTCTTCTGAAAGTCTGAAACCATGACATTCAATTCCTTCGAGGGGTGGTTTGTCGCTAACTCCCGAAATAGGTATGGGGGTAAAGGCCATATTCCCGGACTTCAGGTCAGGATGTCCATAGATTTCAAAAGGAAAATCTGTTCCTCTTCCAATGCTTACTACTGTACCTTCAAAAAGGCAAAGTGAGGGGTATAAATAGATAGAATTCATCCCTGGCAAATTGGGTGAAGGCCTGACAGGTAATTGATATCGGGTGCTATGAGAATATTTACGGCATTCAATTACCACCAGTTTGCAATGAATTCCGTTTTTCAACCATTTCTCTCCGTTAACCATGAGAGCATATTCGCCAATGGTCATGCCATAAACGATGGGCACCGGGTGTAATCCAACAAAGGAGGTAAATGCTGGCTCCAGCACAGGGCCATCAATAAAATAACCATTAGGATTGGGACGATCGAGGAGGATAAGAGGAATATTATTCTCTGCACATGCCTCCATAACATAAGTCAGGGTGGATATATAGGTATAGAACCTGCATCCTACATCCTGGATGTCGAAGATCATGATATTAATGCCTTTCATGTCCTCAGGCTTTGGCTTCTTATGGTCGCCGTACAATGAAACAACCGGAATGCCGGTCTTAGAGTCGGTTTCATTGTCAATCAGGGCACCATCAGCGGCATTTCCCCTGAATCCATGTTCCGGACTGAAAATCTTTTCTATTTTGATACCCCTTGATAATAAGGTGTCAACTAAATGAGTTTTGCCAACCATAGAGGTATGGTTTCCAACCAATCCAATTTTTTGTCCTGTCAGCATCGGGAGATACTCATTCATCCTGTAAGAAGCAGGGATCACCAGGTTCCCATCTGCAAAAGAAAAGAAAGGAATTACCAGGTAAAACAATATTGCAACACTGGCTATTAGCTTCATTGGGCTTAATTTAGTATCAATTCAGTGAATTAGAGATATGGTTCAAACTGCTGTGTCAACACATTCTGTCCTTTTCCTACCTTTGCCTGAAAGCATATCCGGTGAATTTTGAATTATTTATAGCTAAGCGGATGATCAGGGGCGGAAAAAAAACACTTTCCGGTCCTGTGGTCAGGATTTCTATTGCCAGCATAGCTCTTGGCCTGATGGTAATGATCATTTCCGTGGCAATAGTAACCGGTTTCCAGCAACAGATCAGGGATAAAATTACCGGTTTTGGGGCGCATATACAAATTGCAAAGTTCAATTTAAGTAATTCCTTTGAATATCCTCCAATTCCAATGAAGCAGGATTTTTACCCTTCATTGGAGAAACTGCCGGGAATAAGGCATATCCAGGTGTTTGCTACCAAAGCCGGGATTATTCAAACAGAAGAACAGATGCAGGGAGTAGTTATGAAAGGCATAGGTTCTGATTTTGACTGGTCATTCTTCAAAGACAAGCTAGTAGGAGGATCCACGTTTATGGCTGGAAAGCAGGAAGCGAATGATTCTGTACTCATTTCCCTTGGACTTTCCAAACTATTGAAGCTCAAGATAGGCGATCCTTTAAGAACCTATTTTATTGTGGATAACCAGGCAAGAGGGCGGAGATTTATCGTTTCAGGGATTTATAATACAGGTCTTGAAGAATTTGATAAGCTCTATATTTTTGGTGATATCCGTCATATTCAAAAACTAAATGGATGGGATTCCAGCCAGGTATCAGGTTTCGAAGTAATGATCAATGATTTTGATAAGATTGATGAAACTACGGAAATGGTTTATAAAAATATTGGTTATGAGCTTGATGCCAGGTCAATTACTGAAATCTACCCGCAATTATTCGACTGGCTGGAACTCCAGGACATGAATGTTGTAATTATTCTTGTTTTGATGGTGTTGGTATCTACAATCGCCATGATCTCCACCTTGCTGGTACTGATACTGGAACGAACACAAATGATAGGGGTGTTAAAAGCCCTCGGAATGCGAAACAGAAGTATCAGGAAGGTATTCCTTTACAATGCAGTTTATATCATCACACAAGGATTGCTAATAGGCAATATTGCCGGTATTTTACTGTGCTATTTACAGCAACAATTCGGACTTGTTCATTTGCCGGAGGAGTCCTATTTTATGAGTGTGGTGCCTATCAACCTTGCCATTGGACAGATATTGCTTTTGAACATTGGGACCCTTATTGTATGTAGCCTGATGCTTATCATACCTTCTTATATTATTACTCGTATCAGTCCTGTAAAGGCTATTCGTTTCGATTAGAGATTTGCTTTTTGTGATTTTTTTTCATATCTTTAATATCGGATCACATAAAGTCTGATCCGCTACATATAGTTCTCAGGATAAACATTGTGCTCTAAATAGCCTGCATTCTCACCTGAATATGCAGGCATTGGTATTAGTGACAATAAAACCTAATCAAATGAAACTATTTGATAAAAAGGGAATTATGATTATTCCTGTGCCGGAGAAGCATCAGGTTGCAACAAAGGAAATTATCGTAATTAAAGAATGCTTTTGTCCGAATGGGCACAGACTCATTCATAAAAAGGCCCGGTTTGGAGACTATGATGGTATAGTCATCGGAGTAAACCAGGTTTCCGGGAAAGGCCTTATTGCCCTAAGTCCAGTATATGGTGACAAATCCAGGATTAGCATTGATATTGATTTACACGAAGGGGAACTATTGAACCTTGTTTGTCCTGAATGTAATGTAGGTCTTCCTGTTTATGGAAATTGTGAGTGCGGAGGAGAACTCATGGTAATGTTTATGAAACCTGAAAAAGATTTTATGAATTGTGTAGGAATTTGCAACAGGGTTGGATGTAAACATGCAGAAATAAAAAATGAGGGCCAGTTGATGACCCTCATTCAAGGTGATTAGTCTATATGTTGTTTCAGTAATTAGAGTACAACTACTGAATTCTCGTTTCCAAGTGGAGTAGGTACATGTTTGTCAGCTTGCTCATCATTGAGCCAATTACTGCCATCCACGAGAAAACGATACTGATATTCGCGTCCGGTTTCAAGCTCGAGTGATGCTGAGAAAATGCCGTCTTTTGATTTCTTCATCGGGGTGGAAGCTTCGTTCCAACCATTGAACTCTCCAACTAAGGCAACATGCTTTGCTTCTGAGGAAAGTTGAAAAGTAACTTTACAAACAGGTTTTGATTTAAGATACTGTCTTTTAGCAATCATTTTAATAAAGTTTGGTGAATACTAAGTCTAAAAATTTAGCGGGTGCAAAAGTACTAATTATTTTTAATAGTTCTCAATAATGATATTAACAGTTTGTTAACAAGCAAATTGATGATCTGGAGGATCGGTCTAACTTGCTGTAATGCTTATGGCTGTATAAAATATTTTATAAAGTCGATGCCCGGTTCAATGTTTTCCAGCTGAATAAAAACTTAAAAAAAACTGTAATTAACGACAGGAGATTTCCAGATAATGCTCAATTTATAATCAGGATTCCTTTTTGTGTAATCCACATTCCTTATTATCCGGTAATTCCCACCACCAACGCCCCGCACGAATATCTTCCCCTTTATTTACGGACCTCGTGCATGGCTGGCAACCTATACTGGGAAACCCTGCATCATGAAGTTTATTATAGGGTACATTATTTTTATGGATATAATCCCATACCATTTCATCTGACCATTCAATCAATGGATTTACTTTAATGAGCTGGTTATTTTCATCCCATTCGATCAGCCGGAAATTGGTTCGGGTAACTGATTGCTGTCGACGTAAGCCGGTAATCCATGCATCCAGTCCATTTAATGCCCTTTTTAAAGGCTCTATTTTCCTTAAATTGCAACATTCTTTTCTGTTTTCCACACTCTCGTAAAAGAGATTAATCCCCTTGGTGTTCACCATTGTTTCCACCATTTTTGCATCAGGAAAATACACATCAATGGGAATTCCGTACCTGTTGATAGTCCGATGAAGTACCTCATAGGTTTCAGGAAACATCCTGCCTGTATCCAAAGTAAAAATAGAAACTCTCTTATCGATTCCTGCCAGCATAGCGGTGATAACCTGGTCTTCAGCCCCCAGGCTGCTGGAGAAGCGGATCTTATTACCAAACAGGCTGAGAACTTCTTTAAGGATGTATTCCGGGCTCTCACCTTCTAATCGTCCATTAAGTTCTTCTATGGTTGCTATTGTTTCGAGGTTATTCATAGTTCTGTGAATTCAGTCTAAAACTCTTATCCATAACAATTCCCTTTTCACCATGCATTAAAGTACAACATTCATTGTAATAATCATGTTCGAAAATCAATATGTATTTGTTGTCAGCTGCTTCATTCATAAAGGCAGCTTTTTCATCCATGGTTAAAAGGGGTTGAATATCCACTGACGGAACAAAAGGCATCGGGATATTAAAAGCTGTTGGAATGAAATCTCCCATAAATACATAGGTTTTTCCTTCAATTTGCATAAATGGAATCAGCTGTCCCATAGTATGCCCGTTATAGATCCTCAGTGTTATCCCCGGGAATAGTTCTGTCTCCTCATTCAGAAGTTGAAGCCTTCCACTTTCCAACATTGGTAAAAGGTTATCCTTAAAATAAGCCGCAGATTCCCTTTTATTGGGATGAATGGCCCATTCCCATTGCTGAAATGAGCAATAATATGTTGCATTCGGGAAAACATGAATCAAATCTCCCTTTTCATTGATTTGAGTCACCCCTCCAACATGGTCGTCATGGAGATGGGTGAGGAGTATATCAGTAATTTCTTCAGGCTTCACTTTAATTTCATCCAATGCTTTCAATAAACTGACCGAAGGATCACGAAAACGAACTTTATAGTATTTTTCATCTCGCTTATTGCCCATCCCTGCATCAATGAGGATGAGTCGTTCATTTGAACGGACCAGAAGGCATCTTGTGACAATTGGCATCATGTTATTTTCATCAGCCATATTGTTGCGATTCCAAATACTTTTAGGAACCACTCCAAATGCAACTCCGCCATCCATTTTCCATAAATCGGAAATCAAGGGTATTAACTCCATAGGCTTTTTTGATTGGGTAACAAAAATATAGATTTCACATCAAAACATGGTCTGTTTAAAATGAAGGGCTTTCATTCAGGTTTTGTTTGAACTGATTAAAAAAAATAAATCTGAATGGAGATCAAAATAAAATTCATATTTTTAATCTAAGATATATCTTACTCATTATTCACTAAAATTAATCAGGTATGAAGAATCGTTTACTACTACTATGGGTAACTGCGTTTGTTTTCTCTGCTTTATGGCTGTCGGCCCAGGATCAAGCCATTAGTCCTTCGGTGATCGGAGTTGGACAGTATCACGGTCTTTCGGGGCCATTACGTGATATGCCGGCCCTTACTGAAGACGAATATGAAAAGATGATACTGGATGCCAATAAACCCAGGAATGAAGATATGAGAGAGAGAGTCTATCCATATCAGTCAATTGCATTGCCGGTTGGGGATGATCCAGCATGGCAGAGAACTATGGGCAAAACACAGGCTGTTAAAGCTCCGATTGTTTCATTTGACGGACAAAGTTCCCCCTATTTCCCACCCGATGCCAATGGTACTGCCGGCCCTAATCATTACATGCAGACAGTGAATTCTGTTTATGCAATCTATTCAAAAACAGGTGCACTGGTTGCAGGTCCCACAAATTTAAACCTGCTTTTCGGCAGTGTTACAGGCGCTACCTGTAATGATGGTGATCCAATTGTCCTCTATGATGAACAAGCCGCCAGATGGCTGGTTATTGAGTTCTCCATATGTGGAACCAATGACTATATGCTGGTTGCTGTGTCTCAAACCAATGATCCCACCGGCAGTTGGCACAGGTATTCTTTTGATGTTGACGATATGCCCGATTATGAAAAAATTGGGATATGGCAGGATGGATATTATATGGGTACCAATAATAGTGCTACTGGTAAAAAGGACATCTATGTTTTTGAAAGGTCGAAGATGCTGAATGGACTAACTCCCCAGATGGTAGGTTTCGACAATGCATGGAGACCCACAACCATTGATGGATTTATGTGCGTTCCTCCGGTTGATAATGATGGCACATTTGCACCAGCCGGTAGTCCCGGTTTATTTATTACGATCAACGATGATGCTATCGCAGGAGGAAGCGACCAGCTTTGGATATATGAGCTGGCTGTTAACTGGACAACGCCCACTTCTTCAACTTTTAACAGGGTGCAGCAGCTATCCGTTCCTGCTTTCGACAGCAATTTTGGCGCTAACTGGGATAATATCAAACAGCCGGGAACAACCAGGGAACTGGATGCTATTCCACAGGTTGTCATGAATGCACCTCAATACAGGAATTTCGGTACTTTCCAAACGTTGGTATGCTGTCATACTGTTGATGTTGATAATACCGACCATGCAGGTATAAGGTGGTATGAACTACGTAAAACTTCTGGTACCTGGAGTTTGCGCCAATCAGGAACCTATGCCCCGGATGCACATTCTCGCTGGATGGGGAGCATACGGTTAAACGGGCAGAATGAAATAGGTTTAGGATACTCTATTTCAAGTACAACTGTTTATCCGGGTATTCGCTATACCGGACAATCATCTACAGCATATGCAACTGGTGCAGGAGCTCTGGACCTGGCTGAACAGACCATTACAACCGGAGCTTATTCCCAAACTTCTTACAACCGTTGGGGAGATTATGCAGGATTAAGTGTTGATCCAGCTGATGATAAAACATTCTGGTTTACGACAGAGTATATTGGAGTTTCACAAGCACGTAAGACCAGGGTTGCTTCATTCCAGGTAGGTACAGCTCCGGCAGGTCCAGACCTGGTGGCGCAAAATCCATCCGCTAGTCCGTCTTCCATTCAAAATGGCCTTACTACTACTGCTTCCTGCACAGTTTATAACCAGGGAGGAGCAAGTGCAGTAGCATCCAGCCTGAAGTACTATTTGTCAACAGATAATACTTATAGCGCAGGAGATGTTTTACTTGCCACTGATGCAGTAACAGCGCTCAATGCAAGTGCTTCAGCTGCGGTGAGTGAAGTAGTAACGATTCCATCTTCAACAACCCCGGGGACCTATTTTATCCTTTTCTTTGCCGATGCAAATGCGCAGGTAACTGAAACCAATGAAAGTAACAATGTCAGCAGTTTCCAGGTAGTGATAACCTCATCTGCAGGGAGTCCTGACCTATTGGTACAAACCCCGGCTGCTGCACCTGCTACACTAAATGCAGGTCAGACTACTACTGCATCTTGTACGGTATTTAACCAGGGAACTGCGATATCTGCTGCATCCAACCTGAAATATTATCTTTCTGCTGATAATGTTTATGGAACTGGGGATACCTACCTGGCAACTGATGCTATCACATCACTTGGAATCGGTTCAGGATTAGCTGTAAGTGAAGTGCTGACCATTCCTTCTGCGACAGCTGCCGGTACCTGGTATATTCTGTTTGTAGCTGATGCCGATGCACAGGTTGCAGAAAGTAATGAAACCAATAATGTTTCCTCAGTGACGATAGTAGTTCAGGTCGTTTCACAGGGATGTAACAGCACTACCCTATACCCGAGCTCAACCCTGACGCCTACTACCAGTTGGAAAACGCAGAATTCAATTTATGCCGGAGAGTATGCAGTTTTCAATGTAACTTCAGGGAGAGTTTACCATTTTTCATACTGTAGTGCGGATGGTGCAACTGCATCTTATGATTCAGAACTAACTCTGCGCAACCGAACCACTGATGCATTTATTGCTTATTCTGATGATGCATGTGGAGATGATGCCAAGATAATCTGGACAGCCACATTTACAGGGACTGTGAAGCTGGTTACAACTGTTTATGGATGTGGTACAAATACCACTAGTACTAAACTTCGTTACAAGTATACCACTGCAAAAGAAGCAGAAGGGCTGTCGATGGAAGAAAGTGCTGAATACCTGGTATACCCGAATCCAACCAATGGCCTGATCAATGTTGAAGCCACTAATGGATTTGGTGATTACCGGTATATTGCTGTTTATGATGTATCCGGAAAAGAGGTGAGTCGTTTCATCATTCCTGAGAAATCAGAGAATCTTTATACTGTAAATATTGAAGATCAACCTGCAGGTTATTACCTTGTAAGGATAATTGGAAATAAAGAACAGAAACAATTTAAAGTATTGCTAACCAGATAATACTTAGCAATTTTCAATCACAAACAACCCCGAATATTCGGGGTTGTTTGTTTTGAATCAGATGGAATTCCAAACTGCTAACTATTTAGTATTTTCAATTGAGTCAGTAAAATCCTTCCACGTTTTGGACTTATAGGCTCCAGTTCCTATGTATTTCAACAATGGTATCAGGTCTTCAGGCTGAGAATAACCCTGGGTACCGGTAATTGAGTTTCCTTTTGAATCAAGATAAACATAAGTGGGATAAGCCAGTTTTGAACCAGCCAGAGCAATGGCAAGCTGGTGAGTGGAACGCTGTTTGGTTGGGGCAGGGTTATTATAAATCATTCCATTAAAGGCAATAGGGGATTTTTCTTCAGCATTGAGCTTTATTGCAACGTAATGTTCATTCAGATATTTAACTACATCAGGGTTGCAAAATGTTTCTTTGTCCATTTTTTTGCACCAACCACACCAGTCAGTATAAATATCAACGATTACATACTTCTTTTTCTTCTTTGCCAGTTTCATGCCTTCTTCGAAAGAGTACCAAGTAACTACATCTGCTGCTGGTTCAGTATTTTCTGCCTGAGCAATGGTAAAAGAAGGGAAAAGGATGGATAGGAGTATTCCGAAGAGGATAATTTTCATGGACCAAGATTTTTATCAATAACGCGATGATAGAATCAAAAGTATTACTGAGATCAGAAAAGAGATCAATCTTCCTGACGCCTTTCCATCTCTCTCTTCTGATCCTTGGATTTCAGAGTTTCACGTTTGTCGTAGGTTTTTTTGCCCCTGGCAATGTGAATGGTGAGTTTCGCAAGTCCCCGTTCATTGGTAAACAGTTCAACCGGAACGATTGTAATCCCTTTGTCTTTTGCTTTTCCCTGGAGTTTTCGCAATTCTCTTTTACTCAGAAGCAACTTTCGGGGCCTTTTAGGATCATGATTGAACTGATTGCCATATTTGTATTCCGATATATGCATATTCACAACAAACAGCTCATCTGAATTGAATACACAATAACTATCGGTAAGATTCACTTTCCCTTCCCTGATAGCTTTTATTTCAGTACCCAACAGCACGATCCCTGCTGTAAATTCATCCATGAGCATATACTCATGCCATGCCTTCTTGTTCTTTATCCTAACTTGGTTTTCGTCGGTTGCCATAGGGCTGCAAATATAAGAAAACTCGCAGTCCCTATTATTTTACTTCCTTTCAGAATTTAAGGCTCATCCCTGCCATGAAATTAATACCTGCCTGCGGGTAATACCCATCAAGCACTTTCATTTCATTAGCCTCCATGTATCTGTAAATCCATGCATTAGACTCATATTCATGATTGAAGATGTTGTTTATAAAAGCATTAATTCTGAGCTCTTTAAGGAATGCTGGGAAGAAACTATAAGAAAAACGAAGGTCATTGATCAGGTATGCATCCAGTTTCCTGGATTCATCCTGTGTATTGTCGAGGTACTGTTTCCCTACATATTTAGAAATAAAATGTATGCTGAGATTCTTTAGGGGCTTGAGTTGCACGTCACTATTCAGAATCAGCGAGGGGGAGAATGAAAGATCAGTATTCTGATGCTCAAAGCTCTCCTGGCTCCAGGTATCCCAATTGTCGACATATTCAGTGAATTTCCTGATTTTGTTCCTACTTATCGTTGCTGACAATCCCCAATTCAGTTTGTCTGTAAACTCTATTTTCCCGGAAACTTCTAGTCCGAGCCGGTAGCTTTCAGGAACATTTACCATTACCGGAGCTCCTACATCATTGATTGCACCTGTGAGTACCAATTGATCGTTATAAAGCATCCAATACAGATTAGAACTCAGCAAAACATGAGTTGACTGGTATTTATGGCCTATTTCAAAATCGTAGAGGGTTTCTGGGCGAGGTGCAGTTTCTGACAGATCTGCATCTACAAAATTATCCCGATTGGGTTCCCTGTTGGCTATACCAAAAGAAAGATAGGCAGCATTGTTTTCATCTATTGTGGCGTTAATTCCTGCTTTTGGATTAAAAAAGGTGAAATTATGATCCTGGGTAATATCTCTTGAATCATCATCGATTCCATCAATTCCATAATTAATCCTTCTTAACTGAAGATCAGCAAACAAGCTGAAAACCCGGGAAAGATCGTAGTTTGCTTTACCATAGATATTAAAATCCTGTTTTTGTGCTTTACTCCGGTACCATTCGAGATCAGGAGGCGCTGCCATTGCAATTTCTGACCATATTACCCTTCCAAAGTGCCTGCCTACATATATATTCCATGATCCTCCCACAGAAGTCTGAAGCGGACCTGATTTCCAGGACAAAGAATAGGTTATGCCGGCAAAATCATTATCAAGCCACTTCCGGCGTATAAGATCAGCATTGGTAACCAGGCTGTCAGGGAAATACAGGGTATCGCCTTGCTGAACAAGATAAGGTCCCGGTAAATGGATCGGTTGAATTCCATAATCTATCAAATCATCACTTTCCTGAATTGTTCATAATATCCTTTTCCTTTGGAGTAATGGGCTGCTGCATTCAGGAAGAGTGATTTGTTTAGCTGTCGTGAATAGAGCAACTGGTAGTGGGTTTGTTTATAGTTATCTGTTTCATTTTCATAATACTGGAGCTTTCCATTGGCATCCATATAAGCTCCCATGCCATTAAATCTTCGGTTTGTGTCAAGAATATAACCAGGTATTCCATCCCAGGCCTGGTAAGTTGTTTCCTTGCCTGAAACCAGGTTAAACCGCAGAGAATTCAGTTTATCAGAGTAAGAACCGCCAATATGATAGGATTGAAGGTTAGAAGCGGCTCTATCAATAAATCCATCTGATCTTACATCGGAAATTCTTCCACTAAAACTCCAGTGTTTATTGATCAGACCTGTCCCAAATGATCCTGAAAGGCGAGAGGATTGATAGGAACCCAAAGCGCCTGAAATCTCCCCATAGGGTTCTGTAGGAATAGGAGAGGAGAGGAGATTAATACTGGCACCGAATGCTGCCGCACCATTGGTAGATGTACCAACACCCCGTTGAATCTGAATATTGTCAGTAGAGGCAGCAAAATCAGGCAGGTCAACCCAGAAGACATTATGCGATTCAGGATCATTTAATGGTATCCCGTTTATGGTCACATTAATCCTGGTCATATCTGTCCCCCTGATTCTCAGGGCTGTATATCCTATTCCATTTCCTGCATCGGAAGTGGTAACCGCTGAAACAGATCCGGAAAGTAACATTGGGAGGTCTTTCCCCTGGTTAGATGCCATGATTTCAGTATGGGAAATATCCTGAAAAGTGATAGGCGCGTTTGCATCAACACGGGTTGAATGTATAATTATTTCATCAGCCATGAATGCGCTTGGCAGAAGTTCGATTTCAATGTTACTGTCTGAATGAAGTGCTACCTTCCGCATTTCAGTTGCATAACCCAGGTAGCTGATAATGAGGGTATATGAACCACTTTTTAATTTCCCAAACTGAAATTCACCATTTGAACCTGTGATCGTTCGTAATTGAGTGTTTTCAAGAATGATGTGAGCCCCTGAAAGTGGTTCCTTCAGGTCATGACTCATAACCTTGCCTTTGATGGCGAATTGTGCAAAGGATTGCAAAACAAATGCAGAAAGCAATGCAAAAAGGACGTTCCTTTTCATACCTGATTTGATGTTTGTTAAGTTAAACCTTGAATGTTGAAAGGGGGCAATCCGCCAACGGCGAATCATTCAAAGTTTCCCTTCATTCCCTACGCCGGCATTACCCGGATCAGGTTATATGGGTTTGATCTCAGCCCGATTGTTTAGGGCACCCCGATTCATGAGGAGACAAAGGTACGAATATTTTGGATTTTTGATTTTTGATTTCGGATTTCGGATGTTTAATGTCTGATGTGGGATGTGGGATGTCGGATGTTTAATGTCTGATGTCGGATGTGGATGTGTCCGGATGTCGGATTTTAGATCTTGGATATGGATTTGGGTCCCTTGGATATTGATTTTGGTCTTGTCCGCCAGCTGGCGGATGGGTCTTGGATCTTGGAGAAATGTGACAGCCTGATTTTAGCCTTTATTTGAGAGCACTACCTGCTAAGAACTCAATGGCTAGCCTGTATGAATCGAGTCCAAACCCTGAAATAATTCCCTTAACACCTGCAGAAATCATTGAACGGCTCCGGAAATCCTCCCGGGCATGAATATTTGAAATATGTACCTCAACCACCGGAATTGAAATGGCTTTGATTGCATCGCCTATGGAAACAGATGTATGTGTATACCCACCTGCATTAAGCACAATAGCATCCGCTGATCTGTCAGCTTCATGAATCCTGTTAATCAATTCCCCTTCCACATTCGATTGGAAATATTCGAAATCAACGTCTTTATATTCTTTATCAAGCTTTTGAAGATACACGGAGAAGGATTCATTACCATAGATACCGGTTTCCCTGCTACCTAATAAATTCAGGTTGGGTCCATTTATGATTACTATTTTCATAATTCAGATATTATTATGATAAAATGAATGAAATTATCAGCCCCAAAAAGGAAATAATTACAGGGTTTTATTTCTGATTCTCGCACTCTCCTATCTTGACTGCTGAAGCCTTACGTAGACAAAAATAGGTAAACCAACAGAGTAAAAACTAATAAGTTTAATTTTTGATTCAAAGTTGGTAGAGGTTTTAAACATTTTGTTCAGATAATTGTTTTTTTTTCTGTTTCTGAATAACTTTATACTACAGATATATCATCATTTTAAAAACTAGTCGACTCAGACTGCCTTTTTCGCTTATCAGAGCTAATTGTTTTCATTTAATCTCTAAATTATTTAAATTATGAATGGTTCTTATCGTTTTATTATTGATGATGACAAAAGAATTGTTACCTACTATCATCAAGGTATGTTGAAAATTGAAGATATTGGAATTGCATGGCAAGACCTCGTTCTTTTGGATGAATTCAGATCCAAAGGTTACAACCTCCTGAGTGATTATTCAGACGCCGATTTTGATTTTTCTGTCCATAAAACAGAAATCATATGGGATTATTTAAAATCAATCAAAGATATTCTCAGAAACAAAAAAGAAGCTGTCATTGCCACCACTCCAACTGCTACAGCAATCAGCATGCTTTTTGAAAAAGAGACTTACTTAGCCTTAAATTTTAAAGTTAAAATCTTTTCCACCCGGGATGCAGCAATATCCTGGCTAGTGGAAGCATGAGCCAGAGTGAGCTAGAGTGAGCTAAAGTGAACTAAAGTGAACTAGAGTGAGCTGAGCTAAGTGAGCTAGAGTGAACTAGAGTGAACTAAAGTGAGCTAATTGAAAATCCGAAATCCAAAATCCAAAATGTAAATCTCTTGTTCTTCTATTTGGAGAATTTTTCAGGCTTTAGTTGGGGAAATATACGTTTATGCCTGATATAATAGTCAATGATAAGGTGCCCCCGGTAGATGCAACTAACATAATGATGTTCAGCAACCTCTTTTCGTTTGCTATGTAATTTTAGGAAATTTCGATAGAAATATAAATGTGCCCTGAGTACCGCATAGAAATCAGCATATCCGCCATCGAATAAAAACTTGAAGGCTGCCAGTCCATCCAAAGGAAAGCGCAATAATAAAACAGGGATCAGTAGTCGTCCGGGCAGGTTCTTAAACAACATGGCCAGGTTATTCCTGAAGTTCAGATAGGTCTTGAAAGATGATTTTTTAGGCAGTGTCCCTCCACCTACATGAAATACTACAGAATCGGGGCAATACATGATCTTAAAGCCTGCATTTTTCAGCCTCCAGCAGAAATCGATTTCTTCCATATGTGCAAAGAAATCAGCATCAAGTCCACCCAGGCGATGATAAAGCTCCGCTCTCACAAACATACAGGCACCTGTTGCCCAGAATATTTCACTGATTTCATCATACTGCCCCTTATCATCTTCCAGATGTTGGAACATGCGACCTTTGCAAAAAGGATATCCATAATGATCGATATATCCTCCTGCTGCACCGGCATATTCAAATTTTTCCGGATGATGGTATGATCGCAGCTTTGGCTGACAGGCAGCTATTGTCCGGTCAGATTCCATGAGATCAATTACCGGTTTAATCCAACCTGGAGTAACTTCAATATCAGAATTTAGAAGCACGTAATAATCGGCATCCACATGCACAAGGGCATCATTATACCCCTTGGCAAAACCTCCATTGGTCCTGTTCTGGATAATCCTTAGTTCAGGATAATTTTCTGCCAGGAATTCGATTGAACTATCGGTAGAGGCATTATCAGCAATGATCACCTCGGCTTCGCCATTGCTATAGCTGATCACCGACGGAAGAAATTTCCTTAGATACTCCCTCCCGTTCCAGTTTAATATGACTACAGCTACTTTAGGCAAATTCCGATAATTATGAGTGAGAGGGAAGAAATGACTGATTAATCCGCTAAATTAACAAATAATGAAGTTGACGGAGCGAATATTTCCATCATCATTCCCCATTGAATTCATCGCTGGATAGAAGATTTGTAACTGTATGACAAAATCGAGATACTCATCTGTGAGTAATACAATTGAAGTGAATAAAATAGAATAAGAAGAATTAGAGACCTTGATGTCAGTCTATTTCCCAGGTCTCTTTACGGTCAAATCCCATGATTTTCCTGATATATAAGGCATTATCCTTCGAAGTGAGTGATTCAAGCAGATATAAAGCTACATCAACTGCAGTGGATGGATTCCAGGAGGTGATAATATTCAGGTCTTTCACTATGGGTTGATTTAAGACTTCGACACCAAATTCCTTCAGCATTTCCAGGCGTTTCGGACTCCCATTGTAAGTAGTAGCTTGTCTGCCTTGAAGAATCCCACTTTTACCTAATGGAAGAGCTCCCACGCATATAGAAGCAATACTTTTTTGCTGTTGATGAAAGGATCGGATCAATCCTGTAAATCTTTCATCATAGGCATCCGTATAGAATCCATACTCCTCGAAACCTCCAGGAATAGCCAGAGCATCAAAATTATCGGGTTGGATATCTTCAATAAGATGATCCACGATGAACTTCTGATGAAAGGCGCTGTTAATCTCTTTTCTCAAACCACAGCTTTTTAATTCAGTGGAATGATCTCCGTCAACTAAATTCCAGCCTATAACATCAATAAAGGCACTGGCTTCAAGTACTTCAAATCCTTCGGCCAGAAGCAACAGAACTCTTTTCATTTATGAGCAGATTTTTTGTAAATTTAAATAAATCAAGTGATATGAAGATGGGGAGGATTCGTGGGGACTTTAAAATGCAGAATGAAAAGTGTAAAATGAAAAGTGCAAAATGCAAAATGATAAATCAAAAATGAAAAATATTCAACTCAGAATAAGAATGAAAATGAAAATCGCCTGAAGATTTTGGGTTTTGTGATAAGATAAGTTCAATTACTCATGAGAATTTAACTGTTGACACCTAAAATGAATAATATTTAACACAGAATAATGAATGAAAAGTAAAGATTATATAGATTTTGTTTTGTGTTAGATTTGGTAACCTTTTAGGATTAACTGTGAAACGAATATTTAACACAGAATAACGAATGAAAAAGTAAGAAGCTAACAAAACAGAGATCTTAAGGCTTTTTTGCGATGACTAATTTTTCATTTCCTTTCTTTGTAATATCCTTGAAATAGGATTTTATCCTTTGGTACTCTGATGAGTAATAAATAGGATTCTTAAAGAAATATGCAAAATTGACAATCATATTGTTTCCTTCGACTTTGGCATCATAGGACAATTCAAAGAGATCATTCGAGATTGAATAAGGAGAAGGGAGGAAATCAACATCATAGCCTTCAGGTATTTCAATGATAGAATAATAATATCGCCTTTGAGGATAAATCAAATCTACCGGATAAGCCCTGTTTGGCTGTATTAGGGGATTGGTGGTCATTACTTCTTCCGGGAAAGGTGTAATGTACAGCTTATTGTTGACCTGTTCCAGTTTACCAAGGGCAGTGTATTCGATCTTGAATTTTTGCGAACGATTAATGAAATTTTCAACATGAATGGAACTATCGGGAACTAGGTACTGCTCAGTTTCAGGCTTATCGAGAAATTTTCGGACATCATTGCGGTACCTGTTTCTCATTTTCAGGGCATCATACTCAGAAAGACTAATTTTTACTTCTGAACTGAAATTACCATCCTTTATTTTCATCTGGAAACTTGTTCGTGTATCACTTACGGTGAGACTTTCAAGTCCGATCCATACTACCTGGCCTTTTCCTGTTTCCTTAATCAGTAATCCTTTATCATTGATACATCTGGGGGGAATTCTATCGTTCTGAAGTAAGACTTCTGTGGCATCTGACAACACGGTTTTACCCTCAATTGTAGCTGCTATTACAACATAGTCGAAGAAATGCAGAAAAGGGAAATCACTTTTTATTCTGCCATTCTCGCGTGTGCTCACAAGCAGGGGATAGGCTTCAATCCCGGCTGCGTTTAAAAGTCCGACTGTGAATAAGTTGATCTCCGCTGAATTTCCAAATTTGTCCTTTACCAGTTCAGAAACAGATTTTCTTGCATACTTGCTCTTGGTCTTATTCCAGTTGAAATTTGCCTTAACAAAGCTGATAATCGTGTCAAACCTGGTTTGAGGTGAAAGGGTCATGAGTACAGGTAGATTAAACAAATCGTCTGCCTCCTTTTCACTCTTTTTTGCAAATTTCCCAAAATCATTATTCTTTAGGAGGTCTTTGATCATTTCCGGCCATGTGGTCAGTATTTGTAGTGAGCCACCTGAGGGATAATTAATTTTGTCGAGCTGGAAATCTATCTTCATTACATAATCGTTGTATGAAGTGATGAATTCCTCATCCCCGAATGCTGCCACGTTTTTCATCACATACTTGTGAACAAGATTATAGTAGCTGACACTTCCCAGCTGGCGGGCATTGCCAGGTTCCTGGAAAGAATTTTGTTGGGTAAACTTAGTGGCACCTTGTAAAATCCATGAATATTCGTAGAAAGGAATCATCTTTACCTGGTATTCACTGTAAACAACAGGGATTCTCCATTGAAACTCCCAATCTCTCAGATTAAAAAGGTATTGAGAACGTATTGAATATCGCAACTCAATTACAGATCCGTCCTTAACATCCGGCATGGCAAATTTCCTGGAATACCAGAATTCATTTACTTTTTCATCATGATAATCTTCCTTATTCAGCTCTGTGACCTGGCGTTTCCCATTTTCAACATTATAAGTGAAAGCTTTTAGATCAAATATTTTCTCAAATATGTTCCCTTCCCGATAAAATGGAATTTCAATTTCTGCCCATCGAATTCCGGTCTGATTAAGGATTTTAATTCGGGTAGTTCTTTCAAAAAGAACTTCAAAGCCATCATCTGTATGAATGAATTCAGATTTCCCCAGGTCATATAATACAACAGCACCGGCAGATTTATCCAATGCATAAGTTGTCATTTCGAGCTCCTCTCCCGGGATTTTACCAAATTCCCTGGGAGAATCCTGCGCATTTATGGATGAGATATACAAAATAAAAATGAAAAGAAAACTGAAGCATCTCATGCAATCAGGGTTTTTGAAGTACGATATGTGCTGAATTTTCATAGGAAATTATTTTTGTAATGAACTCATAGAATGCTTTATAGGAACTCCTGGGGTAATTACCCTGGTTGAGTAGGAAGGTCTTGATAACTCTTAAATTACCCTCCTGATAATTATATGAGAGGCCATATTCGCCAAATTCCGATTCCATTAAAATATTATCCGGTATAGGTGGCTGATTGCGATGTGGCGGCAAAGCATAGTAGAGAGTATCAGTTTTATATATTGGAAAATCAATCTGAAGTGGTAACCTGCGTTTCTCATTTTTTTCAGGCATCTGAATTTCGAAGGGTATAAGGTTTACCAGGATATCCTTGCCATAGTATTTGAAAATCTCGTCAGTGATGGCATTCGCTTTTAATTGAATGAATGTGCTATCCCGAGGTTGAACCATAAGTTGAAAGGTATCCAGTTGAAGCTTTATTCCATTGAATCTTTTTCTCAACTCCTTTTCCAATATATTCTCAGGGACAAATTTTTTATAATTCAGTAATTCAGTGTATTCGTTCCCTCTGTATATGTTATCAATTCCAACTGTTGTAATATTACCTTCTTCCTGGTAACTGACATGAAAAGTCCTGCTATTGAGCACCTCAAAAGGTTGTAAAGCCGGGATCCTGCTTAAAAAGCTCCTATTTCCATTCACTACTAGTACATCTCGGTTTTGGATAAAAGTGCCTTGATAATCAAACGCTTCAATACTGGTACAGTCAAGCCACAGTGTATCCTGTTCAATCGGGACACATAAAATGATATGGTTAAATTGCTGAGAAGGGAATGAACGGTCCAAAGGTTCAATTTCTGTTCCTGCATTTATCTTCGTGTAGAATGACGGGATTCCAACTTCATCAAGGATTGCTCTGAAATAAACAGAAAGTGCTTTACAATCTCCATATTTCTTTTTGGCAACATAGGAAGCAGGATAGGGTTTGAATCCGCCGGTCTTAATGCTGATATTGATATACCTTGTTTCATCCTGAAGGAAATGATACAGTTTCCGGATAATCGCTTTTTTATCCGTCATATTCATAACTAACTGATGGATTCTAAAGATTTCATCCTCTGGAAGGTCATTAAGGTCTTTAAGCAATGAGGCTTGCCATCTGCCGAAAAACTGCCAGTTTTCAGAAGACCCGGATTCTTCATAGGTAAATTTCAAGGGCATTATACTCACCTGGGGTTGAAATCGTGCAGCAGAAGGAGCATATTTCTCTTCTTCCAATTTACCGGAATAGGACGCTCTCCAGTGATAGATCGTGCTATTCTTCAGGCTATCCACCCTGAAGGAATCAGTATTATGATGGATGTACGCAATTTTAAAGTCAACAGGAAGATCAACTTTAAGTAAAGCAAGTCGGGTCGGAACATCATTGCTGAGCACCGGGGTCCATTCTTCCAGTTGCAGGAATTCCTTCTGGACGTAAGTATATGAATATCGCAGTCTATAAGGATAAATGTTATGCTTAAGAGTAAATTCCTTAATAAAATGATCTTCATATAATGAGATTTCAGAGATATTACTCCGTTCAGTAATATCACTCTTACTCAGCTTTTTGATGGTTTTTCCCAGGGTATCTGTAATTGATGCCTGTATGTCCGTAATCTTTACCATCCTTGAATATGGAATCTGAACCTTGGTAAATCGTTCTCCAGCCCGGTTATTTACCTGGATTTCAAAGGCTTCATCATGCAAAAGATATACATCATCAAAATGAATGGAGGTTTCCTGCCGGATTAATTCTGCCGGAAATTCCTGGCCATGAGAATAAAGTGAGATCCAACAAAACAAGAAAATGGATAATATCAAACGATCCATAGAAAAAATGAAATTATTTACAAGAAACGAATGTACATTAATTTGTCAATTCGACAATTCGACAATTCGACAATTTTAAATTTGAAAATTTGAAAATTTGAAAATGAAAGATGGTGCATTCTACTTTATCTGTCGTTCAAAATGACATTAGTCGACTTCAGACCTTCACTCTAGCTCACTTTAGTTAAATCCAGTTGCTTTAGTTCACTTTAGCTCACTCTAGTTCACTCTAGTTCACTTTAGCTCACTCTAGTTCACTTTAGCTCACTTTAGCTCACTTTAGTTCACTTTAGCTCACTCTAGTTCACTTTAGCTCACTTTAGTTCACTCTAGCTCACTCTAGCTCACTTTATTTCCCTTTAGAATACCGGTTAAACTTTTGACTTCCTGGATTGTTTTTAAATGATATTCATGCTGAGAAACCTGAATCATTCTTTCAACAGCTAAATTCGTCTTTTTACTGAATTTAGGTTTCATGTTTGGAAGACTTGATTTTACTTTGTCATGTCTTTTTATGTGCATAATGAAGCAGTTATAAATTAAGATTCAGAATTGTAGAATAATATTGTTTGGAATTGTCATGTTAAATAATCGTAAGCCCGCACTGGGATTTATTTTTATAACCCTTTTATTGGATGTAATTGGTTTTGGTATTATTATTCCGGTGATACCGAAGTATATTAGTCATCTCCTTGGCAGTGACCTTAGCAATGCCTCTATCTATAGCGGATGGCTGATGTTTTCCTTTTCCATCATGCAATTCATTTTCGCCCCGATACTGGGAGGACTCAGTGATCGCTACGGGCGCAGGCCTGTGCTGTTGGTTTCTTTATTCGGGTTTGGATTGAACTATATCCTTCTGGCTTTTGCACCTAGCATTGGCTGGCTGTTCCTGGGACGAATCCTTGCAGGTATCTGTGGGGCAAGTTTTACTACGGCTTCAGCTTATGTGGCCGATATCAGTTCTCCTGAAAAAAGGACACAAAATTTTGGACTTATTGGTGCTGCCTTTGGGCTGGGATTTATCATTGGGCCTGTCCTTGGTGGTGTTTTAGGGCAATACGGAATGCGATTGCCATTCATTGTAGCTGCAGGACTTACATTTCTTAATTGGATTTACGGATATTTCGTTCTGCCCGAATCACTTGACAAGTCCAACAGGCGACCATTTGATTTAAAACGGGCCAATCCTTTGGGAGCCTTAATGCATTTACGCAAATATCCCGTAATCTCAGGAATGATAGGCTCTCTGATCTTTGTTTATATTGCTGGATTTGCAACTCAGAGCACCTGGACCTTCTTTACTATGGAAGCTTTTCACTGGAATGAAGCACAGGTAGGGTATTCACTTGGACTTGTCGGATTGTTGATGGCGATTGTTCAGGGAGGACTCACAAGAGTGCTGAACCCGAGGCTGGGAAATATAAATTCTATCTATGTGGGACTGGGGTTTTATTTTGTTGGGATGTTGCTTATATCCTTAGCCCCTGAAGCATGGATGTTATATTTCATCATGATACCTTTAAGTCTGGGTGGAATTGCCAATCCTGCCTTGCAAAGTATCATATCAAACCAGGTACCTTCCAATGAGCAGGGTGAACTTCAGGGAGCATTAACCAGCCTGATGAGTGTAACCTCCATCATTGGCCCGGTGTTGATGACCGGATTGTTTTCTTATTTTACCACCAAAAACGCCCCGATTTACTTTCCGGGAGCACCTTTTATGATGGCAGCCATCCTGATAGTTTTAAGTGCGCTTTTTGCCATCCGAACTTTGACATCACTCCGGCATAAAACGAAAAATATCAATCCTTGAAAACGAGCTTAAGATTCAATATCTTAATAATCAGATATTTGATCTAAGCTAAAGATATGGGACGAAAATGAAAGTTCCGGGTGAAAATCAGTTAGGGTTGATAGACTTTTAATACCACATTGCCAGTTTTCTGCCCGCTTTCAACATAGCGATAGGCTTCAACAATTTCTTCCAAAGTATAATAACGGTCAATCACAGGCCTGAATTCACCTTTTTCAGCTAGTTCTTTTAGAAAAATGAGATCCTGGGTATTGATGGAAGGCATAGGAAACAAGACCTTCTTCTTGCCCAACAATGGAGTATAAAGCGCCAGGAAAATATTCTCCCAGTTTTTTCCAAGTTCCGTCGAAATATAGATACCCTTGTCTTTCAGAATGGGTTTGCATCTTCCGAATGAACTTTTACCCACCGCGTCGAAAACAAAATCATAACGCTCACTGGTAAGGGTATAATCCTCTTTCATATAATCAATTACAACATCAGCTCCGAGCGACCTGATGAGTTCAATGTTTTTGGTATTACATACAGCCGTAACCCTGGTACCGAAATGTTTCAGCAACTGCACAGCTGCCGATCCAATTGCACCTGTTGCGCCATAAACCATCACATTCTGACCGGCGGTAACCTTTGCGGCCCTAATATCAGTGAGCGCATAATGACCACCTTCTGTAAGGCAGGCAGCCTGTTCAAAACTCAAGTTTTTAGGCATATGCACAATAGCTTCATTTTCATGCATCAACATATACTCAGCATGAGCTCCAAACCTGATATCGTTGTATCCAAAAACTTTGTCGCCGGTTTTAAACAGGCTTACGTTCTCACCAATGGCTTCAATAGTTCCGGCGAACTCATTTCCAAGGGTTTGATGTTTTGGACGGAAAATGCCGCTGAACAACCTTGAGATGACATATTCAGCACTTCTGAAGCCACTATCAGTGCGATTTACCGTGGCAGCATACACTTTAACCAACACCTCATTTTCTTTAGGTTGCGGCTTTTCAACCTCCATAAGTTTTGCTACTTCCGGGGGGCCATACCGGGTGTGTATAATGGCTTTCATAGGACATTTTGTTTTAAACTTTCAAAAGTTTAGTGATTAAGCTCTTTACCTAAATTAAGAGATTGTCTAAGAATGCAAATTTTAGAATGCGGGCAGCCGGTTGGTTTCAAGTAACTGTTTAAAATTATTAAAATTTAGTCATCCGCCTGAGGCGGACAGAATTCAGTATTCAGGAATCTGCCCGACTGATAAACTGAGTTTTTTAAGCTGGATATCTAACGGTCTGGCAGGTCAGAATAGAAAAAATGGAACTATTAATTTGAAAACTATTCTGGATTCTGGCTTCTCAAAGAATAGCATTCTTGGACAATTTCTTAGTATGTTAACATAATATTTTATTGTCCTCTTAAAGCTTTGAAACACTGCTTTAATATCCTTTAAAGATTCAGGACGATTCGTAGGATAGGTGCCAACCAGCAAGTAATAACCTCCGTTTTCCCCAAACAGGATCAATTGGCAGATATCCTCATTTGTCAGGGTGCTTCTCCCATAAATTTCCAGACCATCAAGGCCATCGAGGGTGCTTTCTACGATTCCTCTTTCTTTTAGCCATTCAAATTTCTGAGGATACTTGCCTAAACGGGAAATACTAAAGATATTACGATCAGGTATTGGTTGGTTACTATATGATTTATCGGTAATTAACATGGTCTTATCAGCAGAACGGGTAGGAGTGAGGCCATCCCTGTTGAAGAGCATTCCATTTCCCATCACTCCGACAAATATAAATTGTCCTGCTTTTTCATAAAGACTGTAATCCAATTCATTGCGTGGATCAATCTTGAGGGAAGTGTCAATCGATAAGGTAAGAAGACTTTGCCTGATAAGTTCCCCGGTTGCGACCGAATCTCTTGGATAAACGCCATTGATAATCAGTGATGAGTTAGATTGTGAGGTGAGAATCACAATTTTTGAGAAGTTGGTAGAACTTGAGGACTGGTTAATCTCCATCCAACTGGCTGGTTGTCCACTGATAAGCTTTTCTTCTTTTTTATTCAATTTCATGCCACTACTGGCAAGCTTTTCAGCACTAAATCCTTTTGCAACTTCAGAGTACTGACCAGGGATTTCAGTAATCATAATCATACATGACGGATCCCCGGGATGTTTAAAACCTTTAAATTCTGTGCTTTCAACAAAACCAAGCGGCGGAACCATGGAAACCTTTGTGCCTTTTATGAGGATGGTATTCTCCTGAAATTGATTTAACTGGCCGGGATTCTGCCCGTTTAATACCCAGGCAGAGATCATTAAAAAAAGAAATATACAGGTTTTCTTCATGGAAAATCAGTTGGTTTGATTAGCAATAAAATATTCTTAATCAGTGAATTCACTGCATTCAGATGAGGGTAATAAGTCCGAAATGTCTGACTTATTGCACGAAAGTAAGAAAAATATACTATTTCGTTAATTTATTGCTGACTACCCCCCAGTTCTTCCATCAGGATCAGCAAGTCCTTCTTGTATTTCATGTAGGCCCGGTTCAATATCCATTCATAAGAATTTAAACTACTAAAGAGAACATTTAACGCTCCCTCTTCATACTGATTCCCTGTAAAGTACTGCCATTCCTTTGAAGTATAATCAGTGAAAGTCTTTCGTAAATCTTCGGTGATCAGAGACTGGAAGTATTCTTCTTCCATTAGTGTTCTGATTTGCAGTTTTAACTCTTCCTCGGCATAACTTAAGGTAATGAGGTTTACACGAATGGTATCAAATGGAGTGGTTACATAGATAAATTCTGATAATTTCTTCACCTTGATGCAGATCTTGATCTTATCTTCATAGGCAAGATCAAAAGCTTTATAGTTCTCAACTTTTTCCAGGTACTCTGTTTCTCTTCCCTTTTCCCGGGATTTTTGGAGGAAGTAATGATAGATTGTAAGGTCATGTTCCTCTATTCTTTCCTTTAATTCTATCAGTTCTTCTTCCAATTCCTTGATTAAGGGATTACAGTCTTTATGCCGATATTTTTTCCCATCAAAGTCAAATGACCTGACCTCTGAATCAGGCAATCCAATTTGTCGGAGCGTTGCAATATCTGCTTCCAGTGAGTTGATCGTATATACAATATCCACTACTTCATCACTGAACAGATCCTTAGCATCGGAAATATTACTGTCAGTTATTTCAAGCTGATCTGTACTGAACAGCCCGGGGTTTTTATTGTCGTAATAAGAATTAAAGAAGGCCGAAAAGGATATTTCCTGAAAATTTGTTACATATTCATGTTCAAAACTCCGGGTCTCCAGGTCTGTTACTTCTTTTTCATATTTTACTTCGCTGAAGACATACTCCGTAAGCATTTGCTGGGTTTCTTCAGGATTTTTGAAAAGAAGGCTTGCTTTGGCTGTATCATTGTTTTTCAAAGGAATACTCAACTGCTGGAGTTTTTGAATCCTTTCCTTCAGACTTGGATGGGAAGCCCATTGGTCTTTGATGAAAAGCCTTGATTTATTATACCTTCCCAGGTCATCCAACCTTATAGTTGGGAGGTTATTCTCAACCGGAACATTGTTAAGTCCTGCCTGGAATACCATCACAAATTGCTGTTGCGGGTACACATTTTTTGTTCTGACACATTCAGGGATCCTGGTAGAATAGAAATCAAGGATAATATTGTATGAATAGGAAGCAAGATCCAGTCTCAGGAGCGAGGAAATCAGTGGTTCATGTCCTGTAACATTAGCAGCCACCTCATCAGCGTGGAATTCCATCTCCCTGGATAAGCTCAGATAGTTGAGATTCACGATTTTATATACTTTCCGCAGTACCCATTGAATTCCTTGCACGATCTTTACTGCCAGGCCGACAAAAAAGGCAAGTGTATTATTAACGCTTCCCCATTTCCCTGCCAGAATTTCAAAGGAGCTATTCTCATTCAAAAGGTTATAAATGATCTGGTTCACATAATACACATAGCTCCCTACCTTCATGCTGCGTTGTGAGAAATGGCCAAATTCATGGGAAAGGATCGCTTTTAATTCAGTTATGGTAACTGCATTCACAAGCCCATAACCAATCTGGAGATTTTTCCGTACCGGCAATATCATGCTCCAGAAACTGGAATCATAGAACACTGAAGCATTTACCTCGGAAGAAATATAAACTTTCTTGGGGAACTGTGAATTTACCTCCTTTACGATTTCCTCAATGAAGGCAAAAAGTGCAGGCTCCTGTTGCCAGGTGATCTCTACCAGGTTTGAACGATCAACTACATGTTTCTTGGCGATAAATTTAAACAGGAAAATAGTCACTAAAACCCCAATACTGATAAGTCCGGCACCTAATATAAGTGTCAAAAAGGAGGGATGTAAAGTGATTAGCATGATACCTAAATAGCTTGTTGCAAAAGTGAGCGCAAGTGCTGAAGCTATCATCAGAATGTAGGTTCCGATAAACAGGAGAATAGACAGGATGGACTTGACTGCCATCATTTTAAAACTGGCAGAAGATTGAATGTGGTGCTGTTGCATGCTGTTGTTTTGTTGTGATGATATTAGAAAGAAAATAGGGATTCGATTATTGTGGTTGTAGTATTATTGATTGTTTTCACGAAAGCTGAAAAACCGGATTAGTTAAAAAGTTATCAATACATGTTGGGTATAATCATGTGATAAATTATACTCCAGGGATTGTGTACTATAAACAGGATCTCCCTGTATCATCCTCTTCGTGATAACATCCATCTTCAGGGTATGATTCAGATCAAAAAAATATTCCCTGTTGAGACTAAAACTATTAGGGTCCAATCCTTCGTTAACCAGTATTTCTTTTGTAACCCACTCCCTTTGCCCTGGTAAGGAATTGGGCATGTTATAATAAAAGATCACCGAAAGCTCATCTCCGTCAGCCGGGTCATTATTAACAGCAGAAAACACCAATTTTGCAGATTTGCCAATGAAAATGGTATCTGTGTTTAATTGCGGAACCACCATTGTGGCCAGAACTCCCGGCTCAAGAACCTGTAAGTATCCGGGTTTATTCACCCTTAACTTATAAATTTGACGGTTCTCATTGTCTATGCTGAAACTGTAACGTCCGCTCAGATTGGTCTTTACTGAGTCAATTTGTTCCTGGACAAAGTATGCACTATCCATCACATTGATACCACTGCCGGTATGCAACACTACTGAGGTATTAGGAAAAGCATCCTGGTTGAAAAAATCGATTACCATTCCATCAAATCGCAGAAGCTGGTCCTCAGATTCATCTTTCTTACAGGAACTCAATAAAATAAATCCGAACAAGAGGAAAGTAATATACTTTTTAAAAGTCAAAACCATTTGGTGCATGTATTAACAGGCGAATATAACAAACTATCATGACCAATAAACATGGACAAAGAATCGTATCCAGACAATTTAGATAACTTCTCACAGGTTCAGACCTGGTTAAATTCTTTCCCTTGATAACAGGATGATCTCCTTCCAGCTGGGTTCTTTACCGCTGATAAGTACCGATACATGGAATATTTTAGCGGCAAGCTTCCTGAAGAAATAAAATGTACCGATCAGGACCAGAAATGAGCCGCAAACTTCAAGGGCTGATACTTCTGTGATGGCCCAACGTATAGGCATTGCAGATGCTGATGTGAGCGGGAACCAGGAAAGGAATATTGAAAATCCACTATCCGGTTCTTTAATCACCAGAAATGCAGTTAGTACAAACAATAACGGGAGCAACATCAAGGAACTCTTGCCTGAATTATTGGGATCAGTTATTACAGAAGCAACACTTGCCATGAAGGCATTCCAAATGAGTATGCCGATTAAAGTGAATACAAAATAGAGCAGGATAGAAGGCAAATGCAAATAGGGCAGGATAGAGGATACAGGAGTCCCGGAAAACTGGAAGAAGAGAATTCCCCCTAAAGCACCTATCACAGAATAAGTAAGCATAGAAGAAAGGCCTGTGAGAGCAATTCCAAGTATTTTACCGTCCATCCAGACTTGTGGTTTTATAGCAGAAATAATCTGTTCAGTAATCTTTAGCTGTTTCTCTCCGGTGATGGCTGTAAACTGGTAAGTAAAGCTGAGAAAAACGGCCATAATCATTAGCCCGGCGAAAAAGTAAGCAAGGGTCTTCCTGTCATGTGTCTTAGGGTCAATAAAGTAAGATTCCTTAACTTCAGGTGCTTTGAGTATCCTTTGAAGAGTTTCCGGAGGAAGCCCTGCTTTATTCCTATTGATCTCCATGCTGTACTCATCAAGAGTTGCCTTAATCTGCTTCATTTTCCCGGGTTTATTCCACGATTGCAAAACAAAGCCTTCCCCATCCTGAGCCAGGTAAATGCCCTTCTTCAATTTCTTTATATTATCGATATAAGGCTGATATTCAGAGGAAGCAAGGGTTTTCACTTCAAATGAAGTTGATAACATTCTGATCAGTAAGGTATCTGTATCTTGTAACATGGCAATTTCTGGTTTTTCCTTCGAACCGGATAAGGCATATTTGCTTACAAAATAACTCAGACTAAAAACGATGATCATAATGATGATGCCAAGAAGCTCATTCTTCAGCTTGTAAAATCTGCGGTATTCCCACATGGTGACCGTCAGAACTTGCTTATAATATCTCATTGTTGTTGTTTTTTACTAGATTGAGAAATATGTCATGCAGACTGCTTGAAAAACTCCTGATCTGGGTAATTCCTTCCATTTTTGATAATGCAGCCAATGAGCGGTTAATTTCAATGCCGGCCTTCAGGATAATTCTTGCCTGCTGTTCATTAATGATTTCTATTTCCATGGCTTCTTCCATGGACTTGAGCTGAGCCATTGGAACACTAGATGAATAGCTGATTTCCAAAATATTCTGTTGACCATGTTGTTTGTAGATATCACTCAAACTGCCATTGAAAATCTCTTTACCCTGGTGAATAAGAAAGATTTTATTTGCAACCTTTTCAACCAGTGGCATTTGGTGAGCACTTAACAGAATAGTAGTACCACCCCTGTTAATTTCCTTCATAAAGTCAATAAATTTCTCCTGGTTCAGGGGATCAAGGCCTGAAAATGGCTCATCAAGTATTGCAAATGCGGGTTTGTGCAGAATGGAAGCTATGAACTGAACACGCTGCTGGTTTCCTTTCGATAATGTCTGAAGTTTATCCTTTGCCCTATCGGCTAATTCCATTCTTTCAAGCCATTCCATAGCAGAAGTTTTTGCCTTGGCAGGCTCCATCCCCCTAATAGAAGCCAGGTAGATCAATGATCGGATGATAGGGATGTCGGTATATAACCCTCTTTCCTCTGGCAGATATCCAATGCTTGCAGCAGCAGGAGTATTTCCATTCATTCCCGGAAGCCGCCATTCTATCGTTCCCTGGTCGGCCCTGATAATATCAAGGATTATGCGGAGAGTGGTTGTTTTTCCTGCACCATTCGGACCCAGAAAAGCAAAGATATCTCCTTCTTCAACATTGAAGGAAATATGATCAACAGCAAGTACATTCTTAAACTCTTTTACAAGGGATTGTACCTGGAGAACTTGGTTATTAGCCATAAGGTTATTCTCATTTAAAATACTTAAAACAATTTATTCATCAAAATGGTTGCCTTGGATCTTTTACCGGAGTTCAGCTTATGATTTCGCCATTGCCTTTGCCTTCAATTCTGCCGGCATCTTTTCAATGGCATATCGTAATGCGGTCCGTGGCATCACTGCTTTGTGTTTCATTACAAAGTTAAATACTTCAGACTGATGGGCCTGGCTGGCAGATTTCAACATCCATCCATATCCTTTCTGAACCATATCGTCAGAATCGAGCAACAAGATTGATGCTATTTCAAATATCTCATCCAGGAAAAGTCCTTTCCTTGCCGGAATGATAAGGGATACTGAAGCTGCGCGACGTGTCCAACGATTGGAGGATAAAGTCCAGGCTTTCAGACGGGAAATCAATTCAGGGTGTTGCTCAACTATAGTCCCGATTGTATGATTGCAAAGGGTGTCGCAACTGGCCCAGTTATTTACATGCTTCTCTACCCATGATTCAAAAATGGAAAAATCAGATGCATCATAGTCTTTGTGAATAAAATAAGACCAATTGCAGGCAATAAATGAATCCTCAAGATACCCTGTTGCCCAAAGTTGTGAGCAAAGGTTTAATATCTCCCTTTTAGGCAAATGCTTAACAAGTTTGAAGTGCTCTTTCGCAATCTTACCCACCAAGGGTACTTTTACCCCATAAGTGAGAATTTTCTCCTTGAAAAAATGCTGACTTGTTTTAATGGTTTTCTCATCACTGCTGCGGATAAGTTCCTGCTGGATGGACTGGATGATATCGGTCATGATGGGGTATGGATCAGATGATAAAATTATGGATTTGTTTTATTTCCTATTGATGGTGGAGAAAATGAAAAATGGATAATGCAAAATGCAGAGTGCAAAACGAAAAGAGCAAAATGAAAAATACAAAAAGTGCAAAATGAAATAGGCAAAGTGAGCCGAAAGCTTCCCTTTGGGGTAAAATGAAAAATCCATCCGCCAGCTGGCGCACCAAAATCTAAAATCCAAAATCCAAAATCCAAAATAAGCCGAAGACTCCCCTTTGGGGCAAAATGCAAAATGAACCCTGGGCTCACCTTCGGGGCAAAATGGAAAATTAGAATCAATACTGTTAGTTATTGATGAGGTAATGGAAAAAACAATGAAATCTGCATTTGCAAAAACCTATTTAAACTATATTAGCTAGTCAATCTCAATAAAATAATTGGGAGTTTCACCACTAATGATTTATTAAAATTCTAATTATGATCAACATGTCTCATAGATATTTCACCTTATTTTTTTTGTTTGTATTGCTGTTTACTAGCAGCTTCAGTCTGGCTCAGCAGAAGGATCTGATAAAAAGCCGACATTCCTCATATTATGGCTATATATTCAAGCTTACAGATGCTGAAGCAAAGAAAATATTACGAAAAGGAATAGATTGTGTAGACCGCTCATTTTTACACACTCTTGTTGATTCGGTACCGCCTGATTTAGATATCGAAGATCTTAATCTCACTTCAGGAAACTTCCTTGAAGTCGAAGCTGTTCGAAACCGTCTTGAGTTCAATTACTTTTTCATTGCTGATTATTCAGTTCATATTCATAATAATAGCCAGGATTTATGTGTGAGTATTCTCGATTCAATGGGTCAGCCGTTATCAGATGCAATCATAAAAATAAAGCACAAAACGCTCAAATTTGATGCGCTGACTCAGACATATTATCTCAGGAAAACTGAAAAAGAGGGGATCCTTTCTGTAACAAGGGCAGGTGTTTCAAGCTATTATAGGATTACTGATCAAAGAGAAACAGAACTTTTTAAACGAATTTATATAGAGACGATAAATTCGAGCCCATTAAGGTATTTATACAGACCTGCATATAGCCTTGTTACCCTGCCTTACTATGGAGTCAGAAGCCTGATTAAAGGAAGAAATTACAATCCTTCATGGAGGTACTTCAGAAGTCTAAGATATAGGATATTTGATGTATTTAGTCCGGGGAGAAATGGCTACAATCAATACTATAGATCTAAATATCAGGGATATATGGTTTTAAATAAGCCCATGTTCCGTCCTTTGGATACAATAAAAATGAAATCATTTGTCGTAATGACTCAGAATGGTTTGCCCTATGATGAACCTTCCTGGTTATACCTGCAAAAACGATGGGGTTATAGTGGTGATTATGGCATTTTTCTTGGGAAACTATATCCGGTGAAACCCGGGGCATTTGTTTTTGATTTTGTTTTGAACGATTCCCTGAAAATGATACTTGATAAGGAGTATATGCTGGTATTGAACACAGAAAAGGACTTTGGAGAGAGAATTTCGTCCTGTACTTTCTTATATGAAGACTATGAACTGAAACGAAATAAAATCGAAGTAAGTGTGCCTTACAACATGCAATATAATGGAGTGCCTTTTTCGATCAATGTCACAGCAAAAGATGACAATGGGATGCCCTTACCGGATTGCCGTGTCGAACTCGAATTACTGACAAAAGATATCAGCAAATATTATGATAACAGACTTTTCGTTCCGGACAAACTTTGGGAACATACACAAACACTCGAAAATGGGAAAGCTTCCATTCTGATCCCTGACAGCATTTTTGGGAAATTGAAACTTACCTATCAATTGAAAACCAGGCTTTTTTCTGGAGATAATGAAAAAACAGAATGGGATACCCTTGTTACCTATGATTACAAATCTGAACACCTGAAAATTGAATTGATTGGCGACAGTATTCGGTTTTCAGCTCAAGAGTCAGGTTTGAATAAAGAAATAGCAGCTGAAATCAGCGGATGGAATGAAGAGTATGATGAATTATTTTCCAGGGAAGTAAGTTTACCACATACTGAACTGATTGATCGTTTGTGCTATGAATATGAACTGGATGCTAAAGGGCTTGATAGTGAATCCATAGATATGACTGAAGAATCGCCCCTTATCGAATTTTTCACTCAAAGGACCTCCGATTCTGTTTTTATTCAAACTTCGAATCCCCGGAATCTGCCATTTTCCTGGTTCCTTTACCAGGGTAACAAACTTGTGGATAAAGGCTATGATAAACAATTGGAATACTGGCAAGTAAGTAAGAACACAGACAATTTTCTCCTAAGCGTACATTATATATGGGCTGGAAAAGCAGAGAAAAAAGTGATTGGAATCACACGAAATGAGAATCTCCTGGACATTCGTGTTAACCAACCTAATAAGGTTTATCCAGGACAGAAAGCAGAAATAGAAATTACAGTGAAGGATTCTAAAGGAAAACCGGTACCTGGAGTCGACCTGTGTTGTTATGGAATAACAAGCAAGTTTCACTCAGAAAACCCAATAATTCCTGTGTTCATGTCAGAAGCAAAATCACTGAAATTTTATAACTCGTTCAAAATTTTAAACGAAGAAGATGACGATGTAGAATTCTATTCCACTGGTAGTATGCATCTGGATTTTAAATACTTCAGAAATCAGTTTGGGCTTGATACAATTGAGTATTATCATTTTCTGTATCCGGGTGAAAAAATATATACTTATACATATCCTGCTGAAAATGAGATTACTCAGGTAGCGCCTTTTATTATTGAAAAAGGAGAAATCCTGCCCATTAAGGTATTATACATTGATGAAAGACCTTTCTATTTTAACTGGGTTGATAATCCAGGGCCCTATTCATTCCGTATATCTCCTGGCAAGCATCATTTTCGGTTTTTGCTTGGTAATAAAGAAATTAAGCTTAGTGAACATTTAGAATGCAAGGCTGGAATGAAAACCATTTTCTCATTCAGCGAAGAAGTTGAAGCAAAGTATGTTCTTTCAAAACCCAGAACCCGGAATTTCACCTTTGAGGAAATACAAAATCTGTCGAAATATGTCCTGGCATACAGGGGCTTTTCAGTACCAGGATATAACACCTACCTGGAACAAGGGTTTCGGATTTTCCCGTTAACTGATGCATCGAAAAAAAGAGTACTGGTAGGACCTGTGGATGAGTCTTTCACACGTTTTCGGATGCCAGGCTATATGGAACATGGGTTTAACCATGAACCAGGATTTGAGTATGAGTTTTTATCAGGCCTGATTAAAATGCGTTCGGTTGCACCTTTGGAATTATTGAAGTATTCAACCAATTGTAAAACTCAAATCGGTGACCAGGTCTATTCATGGTGGCGGCAACAATCGGATGAAAAGGCCCTGATTAATAAAATGCGAAGAGAATATACCTATGATGGAGATATCCGGAATTCGAAGGGTAGCTGCTTGCTAAAGATCGAACTGGAACAAAGTTTCCTCAAGAAATTTTCGGAGCCCTTAAATATGTTATTGATAAATTGCGATTCAACAACCGGGAATATATTTCTGAATGGTAATACTAAACAATTCAAGCAATTGCAACCTGCCAGGTATTGTATCATGATCATCATGGAAGATGAAAGTTATTTCTTCTCAGATACCATCCAGTTAAAAAAGGGAGGTGAAAACTTCCTGAGAATTCTTACACCTGATAACTTCAAACGTGACAAAACCGGGGAAGCGATTTCAACTGCTATCCTCCAGGGAATCAGAGTACATTCAGATAAAAATACCCTTGGTCAGCAGAATTATTTCAGGAGTATGCTGGAAGAGAGCAGGAATTCTCCCGGAGGCGGAACGAAATGCCGGGGAGTTGTAATTGATAAGGACACCCATGACCCAATTCCTTTTGCAAACATTTTGATAACCGGGACAAAAAATGGGACCTGTTCTGACATGGAAGGCAGATTTGAATTAAACCTTCCTTTTGAATACTCTACGTTAACAATTGCATATGTAGGCTATACCCCCTGTACCATACCAATTGTTACAAGTTCACCTATGGTAATCAATCTCAAAGCCTCATCCACCAACCTGGAAGCGGTTGTGGTCACTGCAATGGGAATATCAAAAACCAGCAAATCTTATGCATACTCTACTGTTGAATATATTGATGGTATTCAAGTAAGGGGATCAAGTTCAATTGATTCTGATGTAATAGCTGGATTGTCTGGTAGAGTTGCCGGAGTTAATATTGAAATGAGTGAGTATACATTTCCTGGAAGTATTCCGGATATTGAATATCCATCAACTCCCGCAGAACTCTCCCTTGATAATACTTTAAATGTGCTTTCAGGTTATAATTCGTCCATGAGGAGTAATTTCTCCGATTGTGCCTACTGGAAACCAGTTCTTACCACTGATATTGATGGTAAAGCTAAATTCTCTGTTACTTATCCTGATGATATTACCAAATGGAGCACTTATGTAATGGCTATGGATGGGAAAAGGCATTCAGGGATCCATGTGAAATATGTTGCTTCATTCAAGCCTTTATTGGCCCAATTATACCTTCCCCGCTTCCTGGTTAGGGGTGATACTGCAACAGTAGTAGGGACGGTCGCAAACTATCTGCAGGATAGTATCCCATTAACCACAACTTTTGAACTGAATGGGATTAAGTCGGGCGGACAAACAACCTGTTGCATAGCCTCATTAAAAGATACGCTGTAGCTAAGCTGTGGAAATGCTGATACCCTCGAAGTTAAATATTCACTGCATAAAGAGGATGGATATTTTGATGGGGAAATCAGGGATTTACCGGTTAAAGAATTTGGAATTGAAGAAACGAAAGGGGTTTTCATGGTTTTGGACAAGGATAGTACTTTTGTTTTTGAACCAGTTCCCGGACAAATAGAGTACACAATTTCAGCCGACGCTGAGATACTTGAGCTGGTTAAGTCGGATTTGTCGCAATTAAGGTATTATCCTTACTTATGTAATGAGCAACTGGCTTCCAAAATATTAGGGCTCCTGGCTGAGAAAAAAATCTGCGAATTCCTGGGTGAGAAGTTTTCCGGTGATAAAGACATCAGAAAAATGATCACCAAACTTGAGAAAAACCAAAATGAAGATCATGTATGGGGTTGGTGGGACATCAGTCGTTCAGTTCCCTGGATATCAACTCATGTGATTGAAGCACTCATAAAAGCCAGAGAAGCTGGTTTTACTGTTAATATTAACAACCAGGAAATTATTAACAGCTTGGTTTATAGGCTTTCCAGAACTTATGGTTATGAAAAAATTCAAATGATCTATATGCTTGGGTGGCTGAAAGCCCAGGTTGACTATTCTTCTCTTATCCTGGAAGCAGAGAAAGAGAACATTATATTGCCCCTTCAATGGCTTCAATTGGCTGAATTAAGGCAGTTACATGGAATGAAGGTTCCTGTTGATAGTGTGATTGCCTCCCGTAAGACCACTTTACTGGGAAATATTTACTGGGGAAGTGAAGCAAATAGTGACTACTTTTCAAATGGTAGTATTTCATCAACACTTTGTGCCTATCGGATTCTTGAAAAGGATAGCCTTAGCCAGAAATATTTACCCTATATTAAGGCTTACCTGCTGGGGAAGAGAAATTATCGGGGATGGACGAATACCTATGAAAACGCAAATGTAATCAGCACTTTACTTCCCTCAATTTTAAATAAGAACGAGAAGTTTAGCAAACCCATTCTCAAATTCGAAGGGGCATTTAATTCAGAGGTTAGCAAATTCCCTTTCACAAAATCAATATCAGCAGAATCGCCGGTCATGGTCACTAAAACAGGAAGTTTCCCTGTTTATCTGACCAGGTATACTAGAAATTTCAATGCCCACCCTGAACCGGTTGATAGTACCTTCAGGATTCAGAGTGAACTTACCCAAATGGGGAGTGTTGTCAACAATCTTACAGCTGCAAAAAGTACCATCCTCAAAGTCAAAGTGATCGTCCCTGAAATTGCTGATTATGTGATGATTGAAATTCCAATCCCCGCAGGCTGTTCATACGATGAAAAACCCGGTTGGCATTCTGGAGAAGAGTACAGGGAATATTACCGTGACAAAGCTGTTATCTTCTGTAATCGGCTGTATCCTGGTACACATTCTTTTGAGATCAAACTTCTGCCCAGGTATAACGGTAGTTTTACCCTTCTTCCTGCACGGGCTGAATTAATGTATTTTCCTACCTTCTTTGGCAGAAATGAAATAAAAAGGATTCGGATTAAGTGAGCTAGAGTGCCTAGAGTGAACTAAAGTGAGCTAGAGTGAGCTAAAGTGAGCTAAAGTGAGCTAGAGTGAGCTAAAGTGAGCTAAAGTGAGCTCGTCGGACCAAACGGTGTTTGGCTTTGCATAGGCTAAAATGAACAAGAGTAAACTGGAGGGCGCACTAGAGTGAGTTAGTGTTAGCTGGTGTCCTCATCGAAAACAGATTAGGTGCAATGCAACTACTTTCATTTTCAAATTTTCAAATTTTCAAATTGTCGAGCCAAAGGCTTCCCTTCGGGAAATTGTCTAATTGTCAAATTGTCGAATTGTCAAATTGTCGAATTGTCGAATTGCCGAATTGTCAAATTATCAATACTTTTGCACCATGGGACGCATATTGGCAATTGATTACGGACAGAAAAGGGTAGGGCTCGCTGTTACAGATGAAGGTCAGATGATCGCTGGTCCGCTCGATACCATCCATTCCAGGGATATACTTCAATACCTGAAGGATTATGTGTCGCATGAAAAAGTAGATTGTATTGTGGTAGGGGAACCCCGGCAAATGGATTACAGCGATTCGGAATCGGCTAAGTATATTGATCCTTTTGTTAACCTCCTGAAAAAAACATTTCCTCTCATCCCGGTGGAAAGGGTTGATGAACGATTTACCTCAAAAATGGCATCACAAGCCATTCTATTTTCCGGGGCAAAGAAAAAGGACCGTCAGGATAAGTCTTTGGTAGATAAAGTGAGTGCTGTACTGATTCTGCAATCATATATGGAAATGAAATCTTTCAAAGCATCTCGTGAAGAATAAACCTTTAGTAACTATCCTTGTTAAATATCCTGACATCTTTAAAACGAAATACTAATTAACCCCATGATTTTACCCATTGTAGCATTCGGACATCCAAATCTTAGAAAGGTTTCCGTTGATATTACACCTGATTACCCCGGACTAACCCAACTGGTTGAAGATATGTGGGAAACCATGTATTACTCAGTAGGTGTTGGATTAGCTGCTCCCCAGGTAAATAAGCAAATTCGTTTGTTCGTTATCGATGCAAATCCTTATGAACAGGATTACCCTGAAGCCGCTGGTTTCAAAAAAGTGTTCCTGAATGCCCGTATCATTGAACAGCGTGGAGAGGAATGGCCTTACAACGAAGGCTGTTTGAGTATTCCGGATATTCATGAAGATGTCATCAGGCCGGCAGAAGTGAGGCTTTCATATATGGACGAAAACTTTGTAGCTCATGATGAATGGTTTTCAGGAATTATTGCCCGGGTGATTCAACATGAATATGATCATCTTGAGGGGATCCTTTTTGTCGATAAAATCCACGCCCTCAGGAAAATAATGCTGAAAAGGAAATTAACAGAGATAACACGGGGAGAAATAGATGCACGATATAAAATGATCTTTCCTTCGAAGCGAAAATGAATAATGAATAATCTGTAAATATTTCATTCTATCTTCTATTTTTGTAGTAATTACATTCTGCCAGATTTCTTAACTTAGTTTTAAAAAGAAGGATCACTATTACAGTAATTGTAATATCTTTCAACTATGTATGTTTCAACACGAAAAATTATTCTGTATTCTATTGCAACTGTCATATTGATAGCTTTTTACCTGATACTTGCTTTTTTTAAAAGAGAGGAAATCAAAAAGATATCAGAGATGGAAAGACTTATCAGCCATATGCCAATTGCTGATACCAGCAGAGCCATTGAACTTTTACGAGAATATGCTTTTTACTTCAATCGTTACCCGCTTGATACGCTCGCACCCGATTATCAGTATAGGTCAGCTAATATTATGCTAAACCTGGAGAAAACTGATGAAGCAATGTATTTGATAAAGGATATCCAACGCAGATACCCTTCTTCTCCTGAAGCCCCTTTATGTTTCTTTATGGAAGGATATGTCCAGGAAAATTACTTATTAAACCTGAATAGGGCTGATTCTTTATACCGGGAATTTCTTGTCAAGTATCCCGATCATCCAATGTATCGCGATGTTCTAAATGGACTTGACTTCCTCCAGGCTCTGATTCAGGAAAAAATAAAAGAATTTGAATATCGGTATGCAAATGATTCTGTGATTTATCTTGAACCAGATACCGTATTAAATTTTATCGAAGAAAAAAGGTATTAAACGGGAGTCGCTGATAACTGTCCTTATTAAAGAAGGTATTTCATTTCATCATAAAGTCTTCTGAAAGCATCGTGCTCAATCCTGCAGCTTTTACATCCAGGGTTAACTCCCCATCTTTGCAATAGGATATTTTGCCTGTTTGTTCTGATACTATGATAGAAATAGCATCAGTCTTCTCTGTGATTCCCAGCGCCGAACGATGTCTCAATCCCAGTTCTGAAGGCAAATCCATACTGGCAGTTACAGGAAGAATGCACCTGGCTGCTTTTAACCTGTTCTCAGAAATAATTACAGCCCCATCATGCAAGGGAGTATTCTTGAAAAAGATGCTTTCAATAAGCTGATCCGTAATCTGGCTGTCAATAAGGGTTCCTGTATCTGTATATTCTGTGAGGTCATTGCGCCTGGCTATTACAATAAGGGCACCTGTCCTTGAAAGTGACATCCTGTGACAAGCCTGCACTACAGGGTCGATATCCTCCAAATCCCTGGCTTTCAGATTGACCTTCCAGAATAAAAACATACGTCGGTTGCTCTTTACAAAGCCTGGTGAGCCAATCGCCAGCAGGAATTTCCTGATTTCTGGCTGAAAAACCACAATGAATGCAATAAAGCCTACAGAAATAAATGCTCCCAGCAGATCACTCAATAAATCCATTCCCAGTGATTTTACAATCCGCCATAGCAGGAAAATGGCAAGTATCCCTAAAAAGATATTTACCGCAGCCGTTCCTTTCAATAAATTATAAAGCGAATAAAGCAATAGGGCTACAAGCAGTATATCAATTACATCGAGTATTCTGACTTGCAGAAATAAAGGGATTAAAGTCAAAAGCTGTGTCATAATTTATATTACTGTGCGAAGAAATCAATCACTAAGATAGTCGGTTATGTCATTTAAACCAACAATGAACTCAGCCTGGAATTTCATTGGTAAAAGTAATGAAAAGTAAGGATGTGTTCTCTCGCTTTTTTATCCTCTGTCAGGGAGTATCCGCAGTAATTGAATTCAAATTTCCCTGGTTATGATAAAATCCCACAAGTTTCCGAACCTGCACAGCTTCCTTTACATCATGTACTCTTAGGATATCAGCCCCATTCAATAAGGCTAAAGTATGTAAGACGGCTGTTCCATGCAGGGCTTCTTCGGGGGAACTATTCAGCAGCTTATAAATCATCGATTTTCTGGAAACACCTACCAATAGTGGATGTGGTCCGATTCTTAGCTGTTCCAGATGGTTCAGTATAGCATAGTTTTGTTCCAGGGTCTTGCCAAACCCAAAACCGGGATCCAATATAAGCTGACTAATTCCTTCATTCATAGCAGTTTCAATTGAAGATGAAAAGTATTCCCTGATTTCTCCAATGAGATCTTTATAAACCGGGTTTTTCTGCATGGTTTGCGGTGTACCTTGCATATGCATCATAACATAAGGTAATCCGGTCCCGGCCACTGTTTTGAACATGCCGGCATCCATCCTTCCACCAGAAATATCATTGATCATCCCTGCACCATTTTCTGCTGCAATATGGGCAATTTCAGCACGATAGGTATCTACTGATAAAATAGCTCGGGGGAAAGCAGAAGTAATTGCTTTTAATGCGGGAACAAGACGGTCTGTTTCCTCTTTCAGACTGATTTCTTTTGCCCCTGGGCGCGTAGAAACAGCTCCAATATCAATGATTTCGGCTCCTTCCTCAAGCATCTGCCCAACTCTTTGAAGGTATTTTTCTTTCGTGTCATAGCGACCTCCATCATGAAATGAGTCTGGGGTAATATTCAAAATACCCATGATAACCGCTTCTTTCAACTGAATGATTTTATCACCACATTGTATGAAGGGGGTTTTGGAAAAAGCTGTACTTTTATCTCTCGAATATGCCATGCAAGCATGTATTTCTATTAAGTTGCAAAGTTACTGATTCTATGCCTAATACCACTTTTGAACAGTTCGATAAGATCATTTCCGGATGTAAGCAGGTCTTTATGACTAAAATGAAGGATTATGGAACTGCCTGGAGGATTCTTCGTACTTCTTCCCTCACTGATCAGATCTATATCAAGGCAAGTCGTATCCGAAGCATTCAGGAAAAAGGTGAGAGTAAAGTAAATGAAGGGATTCAGCCTGAATTTACAGGTATTATCAATTACTCTATCATGGCACTGATTCAGTTGAGACTGGGAGCTTCTGAGGATTCTCATATGGATCCTGACAAGGTCAGCAAAATGTTCGATGACCATTGCCTTGAAGCCCGGGGACTTATGGCTGATAAAAACCACGATTATAGTGAAGCATGGCGTCAAATGAGGATCAGCTCTCTTACAGATATTATCCTGATGAAACTTCTGCGCATAAAACAAATTGAGGATAATGACGGTAAAACCATCATCTCTGAAGGACTGGATGCAAATTATATGGATATCATCAATTACTCCGTGTTTGCATTAATTCTTCTCGAAGAAATGAAATAGAATGTCTTGAAATCCGGTCTTTCTGCTTTTGATATTTAATACATAGTTAGTTTGAGTAGATGGATGCTAATTCAAAACCTTTATCTGAAATGTCTTTAATCCTGTTAAATACCAATCCTCTGAAATGAAAATAATTGCTTACATCAGCAGATTCCTGGCTGGACTTACTTTCATGTTCTCGGGCTTTGTCAAAGGCGTCGATCCTCTTGGTACAGCTTATAAAATGGAAGATTATTTCATAGCATACCATTGGGAATTCTTCATCCCACTGGCTCTGATCCTTGCCATTGGACTGTGTACCCTCGAATTTATGATTGGAGTCATGGTGTTCTTCAACCTTAGAATGAAACTGGGTTCCTGGCTGCTGCTTTTGATGATGATTTTCTTCACATTCGTTACATTATACGACGCAATCTATACGCCTGTGCCCGATTGCGGTTGCTTCGGCGATGCCATCAAACTAACCAACTGGCAGACCTTCTATAAAAACCTGGTACTGCTGACGCTGGCATTTTTTGTCCTTTTCTATAGGAATAAATTTAAGTCTGTTTTAAAACCTTCAATGCAATGGACTGCCACAATTGTATTCGGTTTACTTTTTGCCGGTTTCTCTTCCTATTGCTACATGCATTTGCCTTTAGTTGATTTCACCGAGTGGAAAATAGGTCATAAATTATATGCCGATAATCCAAAACCGGCAGAGTATTATCTTACTTATAAGAATAAGACCAGCGGAGTTCAAAAAGAATTCCTGTCACCAAATTACCCCTACGACGACAGTGTCTGGATGGCTCAAAATGAGTTCATTTCACAGCGTGTTGTAGATCCGAATGAGTATTATGGTAAAAACCTTGTAATCATTGATACCGCGCAAAACAATGTGACTGAATCGATTATCAGAAATCAGGGATACCAGCTGATTATTAATGCCTATAGCCTCAGTTCCACAAACCTTAATGCATTTAATGAGATCAACACTTTTTGCCAGCAGGCCGCCGGGAAATCCATTCCTACAGCTGTGCTTGTAAGTGCTGAACCATCTGAGATAAACAAATTTGCTCTGGATAACCGCTTGAAACTTGACTTTTATACTGCTGATGATATTCTTCTTAAAACCATGGTCCGTTCAAATCCTGGGATCATGCTACTGAAAGGGGGAGTGATTATCAATAAATGGCATTGGAGAGACTTGCCTGATTTTGAAGCCTTCAGCAGGAAATATGCTTTATAACCTAACACTTAACTTACAACGATGATCAGGTATCTCGTCAAAAGGATTTGGTATGGGATACTTGTACTATTCGGAGTAGTTTCCTTAATATTTTTCCTTTTTAATGTGCTTCCCGGTGATCCTGCAAGGATGGTGCTCGGACAAAGGGCTGATATCGCTTCGGTAGAAGCTATCAACAAAGACCTCGGAAGAGATAAAACTGTAACTGTTCAGTACCTGCTGTTTCTGAATGATCTGTCTCCTGTATCTTTTCATAATTTGAAAGATCTGAAGAATACTTTTTACCTCGATTCCAACCGGTATGAATCTTATATTCCTTTATTGAAATGGTCTGGCGGTAAAACTTTGATCCTCAAACAACCCTACCTGCGAAAATCTTATCAAAGCAAAAGGCCTGTAGCCGATATACTGGCAGAAGCATTCCCCCCGACAATGATCCTGGCTTCGGTTGCAATGCTGGTTGCTACAATCCTGGGCCTTTTAATCGGGATACTGTCGGCTCTTTTCAAGGATGGTATTTTTGATCGTACCGCAATGGTAATCTCCGTATTCGGGATGTCATTGCCCTCATTTTTTGCTGCAATCCTGATTGCCTGGCTTTTTGCATATGTCCTTGCCGAATATACAGGCCTGAATATGTTTGGCAGTCTTTATACTGTTGATGATTTCGGAAATGGAGAATATCTTGATCTGAAAAATCTCATCCTCCCTGCTTTCACGCTTGCGATTCGACCATTGGCAATTATTACAGAACTTACCAGGTCATCAATGCTTGATGTATTATCCCAGGATTATATCCGTACTGCAAGGTCAAAGGGTTTGCCACGTTGGAAAATCCTTATAAAACATGCTTTAAAAAATGCTTTAAATCCTGTAGTAACAGCCGTTTCAGGATGGTTCGCCTCATTGATGGCCGGAGCTGTTTTCGTGGAATATGTATTCGATTGGAAAGGAGTAGGGGTAGTTATTGTTGATGCACTCGAAAAATATGATTTCCCTGTTGTTATGGGTGCTGTCCTTTTTATCTCGGTTATCCTGATCATTATTAATATTTTTGTAGATATCATCTATGGATTACTCGATCCAAGGATACGATATTCTTAACCAGGTAGAAATCTGTGAAAGCAGGAACTAATCCTAAAAAAGAGAAAATTTGAGGCAGGATGATTAGGCAAAGAACATAGTTTTAATTCCACTAAATATCTGTTAATCAATAACTAATTAGCAATACTTAAAAACTAATATATCATGAGAAAGAACATAGTAGCCGGAAACTGGAAAATGAATAAGACCTTCCAGGAGGCTGATGACCTGCTGTTCGAAATAGCAGATGAACTAAAAGAAAAAGGCAGGGGAGAAGTGGATGTGATCATTTGTCCACCTTCACCCTATCTTGAAATGGCTTGTGATATCGCATCCGACAATGATTTCCTGGTAGGTGCTCAGAATGTGAGTCAGTGGGAAACAGGTGCATACACAGGGGAGATATCTGCAGCTATGTTGCATTCCATGAATGTAACTCATTGCATTGTAGGGCATTCAGAGCGTCGTACCTACTTCGGGGAGAATGACAAGAATATCGCACAAAAATTGGACTTACTCCTGAAATTTGGGATTACCCCAATTTATTGTTGTGGTGAAGTTCTTGCAGAACGTCAGGAAGAACGACATTTTGATGTGGTAAGAGGCCAGGTCTCAGATGCCTTATTCCACCTTGGCAAAGAAGCCATACTGGCTGTTATTATTGCCTATGAACCAGTTTGGGCTATCGGAACAGGCGTTACAGCCAGCCCTGCTCAGGCCCAGGAAATGCATGCTTTCATTCGCAGTTTACTGACTGAAAAATTTGGTAAAGAGATTGCATCTGAAATCACTATCCTTTATGGAGGAAGCTGCAATGCTCAAAATGCTGCTGAACTCTTTGCAAATCCTGATGTGGATGGCGGCCTGATTGGTGGAGCCTCTCTCAAAGCGACTGATTTTGTGAAAATAGTCAATTCATTCTGATCTTTTATAACTAATACGGAATAAACCCGCCCTGCAATTACTGGTCGGGTTTTCCTTTCTTTTATGAACTATATCGAAGTCCGGTGTGTCCCTGCTCATGGGAATCATACAGCTGATCTGCTTATTGCACGATTGGCAGAGATAGGTTTCGAAAGCTTCGTGGAAGAGGCTGACGAAATACAGGCTTTCATTCCCTTTGATAGCTATACTCAAAAGATTAAAGAGGAACTCTCATCTGATGAAATGAAAGAACTGCTCAGTTCATTCATAATCATAGAAATTCCGGATCAAAACTGGAATGCCGTTTGGGAAAGTGCCTATGAACCTGTCACAATCAAAGGATTATGCACCGTTAGAGCTCCTTTTCATGAACCGATTCCGGGTATCATTTACGATATCGTGATCGAACCTAAAATGTCCTTCGGAACAGCTCACCATGAAACAACCAGCATGATGATTCAATACCTGCTGGAGCTAAATGTTGAAGGGAAAAGCCTTCTGGACATGGGTAGCGGAACTGCTGTGCTTGCCATTCTCGCAGGTATGAAAAACGCATCCCCGATCATTGCAATCGATAATGATGAATGGGCCTTTAATAATGCCCTCGAAAACGTCCTGCACAATAATCAGGGACAAATAGAAGTTTTATTCGGAGACAGCTCACTCTTACAAGGAAAGAAATTCGATGTAGTCCTTGCAAATATCAACAGGAATATCCTTCTGAGAGATATTCCTGACTATGTTTCCTGTCTCCCGGATAAAGGTTTATTGGTGATGAGTGGATTCTATGAAGAAGATTTACCCATGATCAGCCAGAAATGTGCTGATTCAGGACTTAAATTCGTTTCTTCTAAAATCGAAAACCGATGGACATCCGCTTGCTTCATCCTTGAAAAGTAAGTTTATCACCTTAATTCTGACATGAAAACAAAGGATCTGCTCTTGCTTCTGTTGTTCTCCGGGATGTTTTTTATCGCATCCTCCCAGGAGAAACATAAGGTATTTACTGTAGATACATTGTTTATTGATGACTTGACTATTCACTTCAGATCGGTTGGAGACCATGACAGGGATGAGGCAGGAAAAAGCCTGTCAGAATTAAATTACCTCTGGACTTCCAATCTCCTGGCTCCCGGACAGAAACAGCAAGTGATGGAAGTGTCGGCAGAACTCCTCGATCAGAAATTAACGGTAGCACCCTTTTATATCACTTACCTGAATGCCATTTCCTCCCTGGTAAGGAATAATTATGACCAGGAATCCATGGATGTTTTTCATCGCAGCGTTTTCTATTGTTTGAAAGGTAAAAACCCTGCCAGGAACTTCAGCCTTTATCTGAACCAGGTCAATCTTATGGTGAAGGATAAAGCATTTTTAAAGTCCAATACTGAGGGTTGGTATACGAGGGAAGCTGTTTTTACTTTTTCTTTCGATTCAGTGCCTTCTTTTGTGTTTTCTAAAACCTCCCTGGCGTGCGTGGTGAGAGGGGATAGCGCATGCATCTACAATACATCAGGTACCTTCTACCCCTTAACTCAAAGGTGGTATGGTTCCGGCGGCAAAGTTTATTGGGATCGTGTTGGTCTTTCCCGCGATGAAGTTTATGCCAGTTTATCCGATTATTCTATAAACACGAAGGTCACCTTTTATTCTGCAGATTCTGTCACCATGTACCATGGAGGCTTCATAAAGAAACCTTTGCTGGGCAAACTCGACGAAAAGGTAATCACTGATGTTGTGGCAGAAAAAGCTTTATATCCCCGTTTCTCGATGTACCCGGGGAGTAGCGTAATCATTAACTTATTCAAAGATGTTGAGTATGAAGGGGGATTCTCCCTGGAAGGTATGAGGGTCATCGGGTTCCCTTCTACCAATAACCTGGCAAAAATAATGATCTCAAGGCATAAAGAACCATTCATCGAATTGAGATCCAAGGAGTTCGTTATTCGCCCCGACAGGTTTGTTTCTGCCAGGGCTATCGCTATCGTATATTTCGGGAGTGATTCAATCTTCCATCCGGGAGTTCAGGTTCGTTATAACCTGGAAAACAATGAAATAGCCATGATTCGCGCTGATCAGGGCCTTTCTCAAAGTCCTTTCTTTAATTCATATCATAAAATTGATATGATCCCTGAAGCACTTTACTGGAAACTGGACAGCGATGAGTTAAGTTTTGAGGCTGTTAGAGGTATAAGGTCTAAAGGGGAAGCCTTGTTTGAATCCTCCGACTATTTCTCTGCTTACCGATATGATAAACTTCAGGGAATTGATGATGTAAATCCTGTAAACCAGGTTTCTATCTATGCGCGCCGCCATTCCACCGATCGTTTCTTTGTGGAAGACCTTGCCACATACATCAAAAAACCCATCGAACAGGTAAGGGTCCAAATGATCAAACTGGCCAACGCCGGTTTCCTGATCTTCGATATTGATAATGATTTCGTTACTTTAAAACCCCGACTTACCGAATTCCTTGCATCTCATAATGGAGTAAAGGATTTTGATATTATACAGTTCAACTCATTTGTTGAAAAAGGAAGCAATGCTATCCTTGACCTGAAAACCATGGACCTTACTATTCAAGGTGTTCAGCAGGTGATGCTCAGCGATTCACAATATGTATACGTAATTCCTCAGGATCAGAAAATTATCCTTAAACGTAACCGGGATTTCCTGTTTAAAGGCAGGGTTCATGCAGGATTCTTCGATTTCTATGCCCATGAATGCTCCTTCGATTATGACAAATTTCTCATCAATCTGCCACAGGTTGATTCCATGGTTCTTGCAGTCCCCTCATGGGAGGTTGACCAGGGAGGATATCGACGATTAGTTAGGGTTAAGAATGTGATTGCCGACATGAGTGGGGTTTTGGAAGTTGATGCCCCAAATAGTAAATCCGGAAGGAAATCATTACAGGAATACCCTCGATTTACAAGTAAGGATAATAGCTTTGTTTATTTTGACAGGAAAAATATAGTGAAAGGTGTTTATAAGCGTGATAAATTCTATTATAGCGTAGATCCTTTTTCAATGGATAGCCTGAACCGTTTGCCTGCAGAAAATGTTCAGTTCAAAGGCCGTCTTATTTCTGGGGATCTCTTGCCTGATATCGATCAGCCATTGAGTGTCCAAAGAGATTATTCCCTGGGATTTCAACGGGTAATTCCACCTCCCGGACTCTCTCTGTATGGAGGGAAAGGAACTTTTTCAGATACTTTGCGACTTAGTAATAATGGATTAAGAGGCTCAGGTACACTTTCCTATCTCTCTTCTGTAACTCACTCAAATGATTTTCTTATCTGTCCTGATTCAACTTCCGGGAATGTTAAAGATTATGACCTGGCAAGACGGGTCGGACAATTTGAAAATCCGGATGCAAAAGTGAAAGATGCCAGGGTGAAATTCATACCCGGAAAAGATGTGATGTATGTCAGCAATTCCACAGAGGACAAAATATCAATGTTTAATGATAAGGCATCTCTGGATGGCGACCTTGCTCTTTCTCCTAATGGATTGAGAGGTAAAGGTTTATTGGCTTTTGAAGATGCTGAAGTACGATCAAATACTTACACCTTTAATGCAAATGCATTTACCTCAGATACTGCTGATTTTACGCTGTATACCCCGGATCATAAAGAGGAGGCCCTGAAGGTACACGTCTTCCGCACTGAAATAGATTTTACCAATAGGGAAGGTCATTTCACAGCTTCCGGAAAGGGTGCATTGATGGAGTTCCCGGTCAATAAAATCAATTGTGTCGTGGATGAATTCGATTGGCTGATGGACCATCGGAAGCTTCAGTTAGTGAACCAGACTTCATTTACACGGGAGAAATATATGCAAATGACGCCTGAAGAACTGATCAATCTCGATCCGGCTGCTGAAAGGTATGTGTCGACTGACCCTAAACAGGATTCATTGCGATTTTTTGCTATGACTGCTATTTACGATCTGGTTACTAATGTTCTGCAAGTAGAAGATGCCCGAATTCTGAGGATTGCTGATGCAGCCATCTTCCCTAGAAACGGGAAACTGACTATAGCCAAGGAAGGTATTATCCAGGAGCTGAAACAAGCATCTGTTCTTGCCAACCGGACCAATAAATTTCATACCTTTTATAATGCTTCTGTAAAGGTAGAATCGAAAAATAGTTATACGGCTAATGGCCTTTATGATTATGTTCCTTCAGATGGAGATAAGCAAACACTGTTTATGCGCCATATTGCGGTTAATTCTAAAGGCAACAGTTATGCACTTTCAGAAATTACCGATTCGCTGGAATTCACCCTCAACAGGTATTTTGGGTTCCAGGGAAAAATGGAAGTCCATGCTGAGAAGAAACCTCTGTACTTCGAAGGCGGTTACCAGCTAAAACATGAATGTGAAAAAATCACTAAAGAATGGATTAAACTCAGGGCTGAACTGGACCCGAAACTCATTATGATACCGGTAGAAGGTGATATTGAAAATACAGGCGACGGAAAGTTAAGGGTATCAATATTCTATTCCCTTACAGAAAATACACTTAAACCGGGCTTCTTTGTGAAACCTGATAATGTAACTGACCAGGACCTCCTCAGTGCAAATGGATTACTAACCTATGATGTCGCAAAAGCAGAATACAGGGTTACTAATGAAGCCAAGCATAAAAACCTGACAATAGCCGGTAATTCACTTTCTCTGAATACCAATCGGTGTGTCATTTCAGGAGAAGGCAAAATGAACCTGGTTGGTGATATGGGACGACTGAATATGACTTCGGCAGGAAGAGTGAATTTCTCAACAATCTCTGATTCAGTAGGTCTAAACATCATGACTGCCCTGGATTTTTTCTTCTCTGATGATGCCTTAAAAATATTGGCCGATGATATCAATGCTTCTGATTTAAATGGGATAGATATTAGTAGTATTAATTATACCAAGCCTTTGAGGGAACTCGTCGGGCAGGAGGAAGCCGATAAACTGCTCACCGAATTGAGTTTGTATGGCCAGTACAGGAAATTCCCTGATGTCCTTAATTATAGCATGGTACTTTGCGACCTTAACCTGGGCTGGAATCCTGAAATCAGGTCTTATATTAACCAGGGGAGGATCGGGATCAGTAATTTCGGTAAAACATCCGTAAACCGTTATGTAAACGGCCATGTGGAAATCATTAAAAGAAGAACCGGAGATATGTTCAGTATCTATCTTGAACCTGCTCCTGATAAATGGTACTTTTTCTCCTATTCCGGGGGAACAATGCAGGTACTATCCACAAACAAGGAATTCAATGATAAGCTTACCGGTCTCAAAGAGGATCAGCGTGTTATCAAATCAGGCAATGGAGAACCCAGCTATCAGTTTATTATCTCGACATCTGATAAGAAGACTACTTTCCTGAGAAAAATGAAGCAATTAAAAGGGGAATAAATAATCGTCCGGAAACATTTCTGCAATCACCATTTGCTTAGCCTATTAATTTTATCTTTCATAAGTTAACCTGAAAATACAATCTATGAATGATTTTTACCTCCTGCCTGCAATAGGTGGAATCGTCGCTTACCTCCTGGGATCTGTCTCATCAGCAGTCTGGATAGGGAATATTTTTTATGGTGTGGATGTCAGGAAAAAAGGCAGCGGTAATGCCGGGGCTACCAATACAATCAGGGTACTTGGATTAAAAGCAGGGATTATTGTTTTATTAATCGATGCCCTAAAAGCCTGGACTGCTGTGCAATTGGCACCTTTCTTCGCAACAGGGATTTTTACAGGTGATGCCTTAACTAACTATAAAATTTTGCTCGGTATATTGGCTGTCATTGGCCATGTTTTTCCTATCTATACAGGTTTTAAAGGCGGTAAAGGTGTAGCATCACTCGTTGGGATGATCATTGCTTTATACCCCTATGCATTCCTGGTCATCCTGCTCTGGTTCATCATTGTATTTATGCTCTTCAGGTTTGTTTCCCTTGCTTCTATCACCAGTGCTTTGCTCTTCCCTTTCCTGGTAATCTTTGTTTTTAAGGAAACTACTCTTTCTTTGCAGGTTCTTGCCATACTAATCGCTATTTTTGTTCCACTTACTCATCATAAGAATATCAAACGACTGATCAAGGGAGAGGAGTTGAAAATGAGCTTTAAAAAAAAGTCTGAATAAGCCTTGAATCAACGGGTAGCGGACTATTAATAATATGTTCATATCTTAACAAATAGTGGCTTTCTTTTCTCAAATAAGATTTATACTTTTACAATCACCATATAAATCAAGCTAATTTATTGAAATACCGATAGCTATGAAATTCATCGTCAACAGTCACCTCCTTTTAAGGAAACTTCAGTCGTTAAGCGGCGTGATTAACAGCAGTAATACCCTTCCTATTCTCGATGATTTCCTTTTCGAATTGGAAGACTCAACTTTAAAGGTGACGGCTACAGATCTTGAAACAACCATGGTAATGTCAATGGAAACCACCATGGCTGACGAACCAGGTAGAATTACTATTCAAGCCAAGTTACTCCTCGATTTTCTTAAATATCTCCCGGATGCCCCCCTTAATTTTACCATTGATGATAATACCCTGGGGGTCGAAATCCAGTCCAGCGAAGGCAAGTATAAGCTTACAGGCCATAATGCCGATGATTATCCTCAACTTCCTGCACTTTCAGAAACTACATCTGTAGAAATTTCTTCAGCCCTGCTGGCTGCAGGTATTTCAAAATCCGTATTTGCAACAGGTAATGATGAACTTCGTCCTGTAATGGGTGGGGTCTTCTTTGAATTTACCCCTGATTACCTCACCTTCGTAGCTACAGATGCTCATAAACTGGTTCGTTACCGCCGTATGGATGCAAATCTTGGTTTGTCAGCATCCTTTATTGTCCCGCGTAAACCACTTAATGTACTGAAAAACCTCCTGGCTAACGATGACTTCCCTGTGCAGGTAGATTATAATGTTACCAATGCTTCATTCACTTTTCAGGGGGTTCAGTTATACAGCCGCCTGATTGAAGGTAAATATCCTGCGTATGAAGCCGTTATTCCTAAGGATAATAAAAATAAACTCGTTGTTGATCGCCTGGCCTTTATCAATACTGTAAAGCGCCTTTCACCATTTGCCAATCAGAGTACTCACCAGGTAAGGCTTCGCATTAGCGGTCAGGAACTGCTTATGAATGCCGAAGATATAGATTACTCCAATGAAGGTATCGAACGCCTGAAATGTACCTATGAAGGTGAAGATATGGAAATTGGCTTCAATTCAAAATTCCTGCTTGATATGGTTAGCAACCTGGAAACTGAAGAAATATGCTTCGAACTCTCTGGACCTACACGCGCCGGAATCATACTTCCGGTTATGGCCGAATCAAAAGATGAAAACATACTTATGTTAGTCATGCCTGTTATGCTGGCTCAAAACTAATTATTTCAAAAGATTATTTTAAAAGAGGCTGTCTCAAAAGTTTTGAGACAGCCTCTTTTTTTAGATTATCTATTGAGTTTTTATTCAAACATAAAAATATCAGGAGGTGGATGCATCCTATTACAGGGTTAAATTCCAAAGCTATCCTGAATAAAATTGTGAAAGCTGTAATGGATAAATGAATACATATGCATCTTGTAACCCCAGCCTTTAGGCTGGGGACATACCGCTCAACAAAACCGTGGCCTTTAGGCCTGACAGATTGGTTTGAAGTTGAGCAGAAAAAATGTTTCCTGTTTGTTCTTTCAATATTCACTGATACAATATCCGAAATTTCATTCTGAAACAACAACCATTATGAAGGTAAATGTAATCATAACAGGTTGATTAATTCCTTTCATTCCATAAGTCAGGCCTAAAGGCCGCTTTTACTTGGTATTGACAAACCCCAGCCTGAAGGCTGGGGTTACAAGATTGAATCAATGAAAGAGGCCAACTTGTATTTTAGATAGTCTGTTTTTTTGTCCGGAAACCTATTTCCTTTAACGCTATTGGCTATTAATACTTGACAAATACTGTCTTTTGACAAGCATTTTATCACAGTAATAAATACTTCAATCAAAGTTAAAGCCTATGCGTTCAAGAATCTTCTTTGTTCTAAGCCTGCTAATTATTATTGTATGGGTTATGAACTCCTGCACCAAGGATATGCAATTCCCGGTTATCATTGATAATATGAGCGAACTAAAAGTTGATAAGGAATTTACCTTTAAAACAGAGAAACCGGTTACAATCCTCGTTAATATGCTGGATAATAACGATGGTCCTGTTAAAGGTATGCGGGTTGATGTTTATACGGCTCACCCTGATAGTGGCGGAAAACGTTTGGTAAGTGGGATCACTGATAGTAAAGGTATCTTCGAATGTGAATATTCCATTCCTGCATACATGGAACAATTGATGATTGGAACCGATGCTATTGGCTTTGTCAATATGCAAACCATACAGATTGAATCCGGAATGCTATATTGTAAACTTGGCGGAAAAGCAGAAAAAAAGTTTAAAAGCGGGGGAGGTGCTTTCTTTAAGAGTACAAATAGTGTGTTTGTTCCCCTGGGGACCTATAATAGCTCTGGTGTCCCAAACTACCTGGAACCACAAAATGATATCATTGATGCATCCATGATTCAGGATATCAATGCCACCCTTCCCGAAAGGATTGCACTCCCGACAAGTCACCCACAATACTTTGATGCTGGAAATGTACAGAACCTGCTTTTGGATGAAGCCTGTAATGTATGGGTTACATTTGTCCATGAGGGTGCCGGTTATAGAAACGTACTGGGCTTTTATACCTATACCCAGGGCGATGTTCCAGCAACAGTGAGTGATATCGATTCCATCCATATTGTCTTCCCAAACGCATCATTCCAGGGAAGTGGGGGTGGACTTGTAGCAGGAAATAAAGTTTATATTGGCCAGTACCCTCCCGGAACCTCCATTGGTTGGGTCTTAATTTCCGATGGCTTTAGGAATGGTACCATCACCAATGGCAACTGGATTTTCTACAGCGATAAAAACTTGAATCCGGAGGCTAACGCTTCTATAAAGCAGCATTTTATCCTTTGCAACGATATTGGACGGGGTAAATTTCTCCTGGGTGTTGAAGATATTAAACGTGATCAGAGTTCTGATAATGATTTCAATGACGCAGTATTCTATGTGTCAGCCGATCCCATTCAAGCTGTTGATGTTAGCCATGTTCCTTTGCCTAATTATACTGCAACCGATTCTGACCAGGATGGAATTTCAGATAATTTCGACGATTATCCCAACGATGCAGGGAAAGCATTTAATAACTACTACCCTTCAGAAGGTTCAACCGGTTCTCTCGCTTTTGAAGACCTCTGGCCCTCAGTTGGTGACTATGATTTTAATGATATCGTTATCGATTATCATGTAAACCAGGTTACTAATGGCCAAAATAAGGTGGTTGGTATACAGGCAAAATATATTCTAAGAGCTATTGGAGCTGGTTATGAAAGTGGTTTCGGATTCCAGCTTCCTGTAAGCCCCAATGTTATCTCATCTTTTTCAGGATATGAACTTTCTGAGAATATCATAACGCTGGCAGCAAATGGTACCGAGGCTGCACAATCGAAAGCTACATTTATTCTCTTCGACAACGCTTATCATATCTTGCCTCATATCTCCGGATCTGGTGTCAATACAACAGTAGGTGCACCTTACCGAACACCTGACACACTTTCTGTCTCCATTGCATTTACAAGTCCACAGGCACTTAGTGCAATTGGCACTCCACCTTATAATCCATTTATTTTTGTAAATGGTGACCGTTCGAAAGAGGTTCATCTGATCAATCAACCTCCCACGAGCCTCGCTGATATGACCTTATTTGGCACAGGAAGCGACGACTCCGATCCCGCATCAGGCAGATATTATGTCACCAGGAATAACCTTCCCTGGTGCCTGAATACAGTAGAAAAATTTGATTATCCCGCTGAAAAAATACCCATTCTCAATGGTTATACAAAGTTCGTCCCCTGGAGTGTTTCCAGTGGAAATGAATACTATGACTGGTTCCTCAACATTTCCGGATACCGGAATGCTCAGCAACTCTATCATTGAAATGGAAAGAGATTATTCCATGACTTGAGGAATAATGGTTGGCTAGATGTACCCGGTAAGCATAAAAACCTTACCGGGTTTATTTTATGCCAGGAATATTAAATGTAAACGATTCTGCAGATTTTACCCTGATCCTTAATTGAGGATTACTCTGTTTTGCCTGTATTATCAATGATCTCTCCAAGCTCCATCCAAAGAAGTGTTTTTATTTCTATCTCCTTGTCCAGTTCATTGTATCTCATTGATAGGGTATTCAATTCATCAATCGGTGCAGTTCCATCATTCAGCTTCTGCAAAACAAGCTGTTTTTCCTCTTCTAATTGATTAATAAGGGATTCAAGCCCTTCGAATTCCTTTAATTGCTTATAACTAGGCTTAATCGGACCTTTCTTTTCCCTGTTTACTTTAGGTGTTTTATCTTCTAAGGCCTGTAACTGTTTCAGCTGTTTCTGATCACGGATTCGAAATTGGTAATACTGGCTGTAATTTCCATAGAAATCCTTGATTTTGCCATTCCCTTCAAAAACAAATACATGATCACATAATTTATCGAGTAAAAAACGATCATGGGAAACTATCAATAAACAGCCCTGAAATTCAATGAGAAATTCCTCTAATACCTGCAGTGTTTGAATGTCCAGGTCATTGGTCGGTTCATCAAGGATCAGGAAATTGGGGTTTTTTATTAATTGAAGAAGCAGGTACAAACGTCTTTTTTCACCCCCGCTCAAACTACTGAAATAGGCTTGTTGAACAGGATAACTGAAGTTGAAATGATGCAGGAACTGAGAAGCCGACATACTTCCTTTCTTTAGCTGTATCTCCTCCGCAACTGATTTTACTATATCGATAACCCGGAGATCTTCTTTCGGCTTTAATCCTTCCTGGGTATAATAACCCATGACAACAGTTTGGCCTGTTGAAATTTTACCTATATCGGGCCTCATTTGGCCTGATATAATATTTAAAAGGGTTGATTTTCCCGAACCATTCAGACCTAAAACCCCAATCTTCTCTCCCCGTTTGAAAATGTAGGAAAAGTCGTCAACTGCTGTAAAATTCCCAAATCGTTTAGTGATATTATCCACTTCAATGATCTTGCCGCCCAATGGGTTCGCATTTACACCAAACTCAATGTTCTTTTCCGCATTCTTTCGGTTAGCTTTATCCTTAACATCATCAAAGGCTGTAATCCTCGATTTCGATTTGGTTGTCCGGGCTTTGGGCATCCTGCGCATCCATTCCAGCTCAACACGATAGAGGTTTTTAGCCTTCTCTTGAGAAAGTTCTTCAGAAAGCTCTTTCTCAGCCTTTTTCTCCAGGTAATAAGAGTAGCCCCCACGATAAGGAAAAATTGTATTTCGCTCCATTTCAAGGATAGTATCACACACACTATCCAGGAAATAGCGATCATGAGTAACTAACAGTAAACTCAGTGACTCTCTCGAAAGGTATTCTTCCAACCATTCAATCATTTCAAAATCAAGATGATTGGTAGGCTCATCAAGCAGTAGTAAGTCCGGTTCTCCAATCAATGCATGTGCCAGCGCAATTTTCTTCTTCTGTCCGCCCGATAACTCCCGGATTGGCTGCGAGAGATCATGAATGGCAAATTGCCCAAGTATTTCCTTAGCACGGGTTTCATAATCCCATCCTCTGTGAGCGTCCATCCTTTGCATACTCTCACTTAATCTCCTGTCGCTTACAGGTCCGGGGTTAAGCCTCATCTGCTCAAGGGATAATTCATAATCATGCAAAGCCCTTAATGCCTCATTCTCAGAAGAGAAGATGGCATCCAAAACCGTAATATCATTTGAAAAAGGAGGATCCTGGTCGAGAAATGATATCCTTATCCCGTTTCTGATGGTCACTTTTCCAGAATCCGCAGCATCCAATCCTGTTAAAATCTTCATTAATGTACTCTTCCCTGTGCCGTTTCTTGCAATCAGGGCGACCTTCTGACCTTTCTCAATACCAAAACTGATATCATCAAATAATACCTTTTCACCATAGGACTTGGAAAGATGTTCTGCTTGTAGAATATTCAAAATGCTGGATTTGGTTAGTGCAAAAATACCTGATATGAGTATTCAGGCGGGTTTCCTTGAAAATAAAAAAAAGCTTCCCCGAAAGGAAGCTTTCAAATCTTATCAATGCAGCAGTTATTAGCTCAGTCTGACATTGATTGCTTTAGGACCACGACGATCTTCAACAATATCAAACGTTACCAGATCATCATCTTTAATTTTGTCGATAAGACCAGTTACATGTACAAATACGTCTTTTGAAGTTTCATCATCCAGGATAAAACCGAAACCTTTTTGCTGGTTGAAAAATTTAACCTTTCCAGTGGACATTGTGATGCGTATTAAGAATTAAAATTAAGGAAACAATCACAAATGTAGTGCATTAATTTAAAAATCAATACGATTGTTTTCACTTTTTTTAGTATTGTTGATTTAAATACATGCTTAAAGGCTTGATATTAAAGGAAATTCTTCTTTAGAATGAGTGTAAACAAGAATACATGAGATTTCATTTCCAGGCTTGAATGTTGTTTATTTACTGCACTAATGAATTAATTGTACTCAATTAACATGATTAGATTGAAATTATAAACCCCTTTGAAGCCTATACTTCAAAGGGGTTTATAATTAATTTTCTTATTTTCAGAGTTTCGGGCCGGCTTCAACTAATCGCTTGCCTTCTTCATTATCTGTGTATTTGGCAAAGTTGTCGATAAACCTTTTAGCCAGGTCTTTAGCTTTTTCTTCCCACTCTTCAGGCTGGGCATAGGTCATTTTAGGGTCAAGCACTCCGGTGTTTACTCCATGTAACTCTGTAGGAATGGTAAGGTTGAAATAGGAGAGTTTTTTGGTGGGTACATGATCAATACTCCCATCCAGGATGGCATCAATTATACCACGGGTATCCTTAATGGAAATTCTTTTCCCGGTGCCATTCCAACCCGTATTTACCAGGTAAGCCTTCGCATTGGATTTTTCCATTCGCTTTACCAGTTCAACAGCATACTTTGTGGGATGCAGGGAAAGAAAGGCATTTCCAAAACATGCTGAAAAAGTAGGTTGTGGCGAAGTAACTCCTCTTTCGGTGCCAGCAAGCTTAGCGGTGAAGCCAGAAAGGAAATGATACTTGGTCTGATCAGCATCAAGAATAGATACCGGAGGTAATACTCCGAATGCATCTGCTGTGAGGAAGATCACTTTTGTAGCATGACCTCCTTTGGAAACAGGTTTTACAATATTGTTTATGTGATAGATTGGATAAGAAACCCTTGTATTTTCAGTCTTGGATGAATCAGCAAAATCAGGTGTCCCATCAGCTTTAAGTACTACATTCTCAAGAAGTGCATCACGACGAATAGCAGCATAAATATCCGGCTCATTCTCCTTGCTTAAGTTGATACATTTAGCATAGCAACCTCCTTCAAAATTGAAAACACCATCATCATCCCATCCATGCTCATCATCACCAATAAGAGCCCTTTTTGGGTCAGCCGACAAAGTGGTCTTCCCGGTACCTGAAAGTCCGAAAAAGATCGCTACATCACCCTCTTTACCCATATTTGCTGAACAATGCATTGAAGCAATTCCTTTTAAGGGAAGGAAATAATTCATCATAGAGAAAATCCCTTTCTTCATCTCACCTCCATACCAGGATCCTCCAATCAATTGCATTCTTTCTGTAAGATTGAAAGCAACAAAATTCTCTGAATTTAAGCCCTGTTCCTTCCAATTCGGGTTGGTCGTCTTGGAACCATTTAACACCACAAAATCAGGTTTGAAGCCTGCCAGTTCTTCATCACTCGGACGAATGAACATATTCTTCACAAAATGAGCTTGCCATGCTACCTCCATGATAAAACGTACATTCAAACGCGTATCAGGATTTGCACCACAATAAGCATCTACAACATAAAGCTTTTTACCGGTTAACTGGCTGACAATCACATCATGAAGATGATTCCATACCTCTGGGGAAATGGGTTTGTTATCATTTTTCCCAATGGTCGACCACCAAACTGTGTCCTTGCTCACCGAATCCATAACAATGTACTTGTCCTTTGGTGAACGACCGGTGAAAACACCAGTGTCAACGTTTATCGCATCCAGTGTTGATAGAGTTCCACGCTCAAATCCAATCAGCGACGGATCTGTTTCATGTTTAAATAGTTCTTCAAAAGAGAGGTTATAATATACCTCTTCAATTCCTTTAATGCCATACTGCTCAATGTCAATCAGTACGCCTGGACGATTAATAGCTTTTGCCATTGCTTAAATTTGAAGTTATTATTGGTTGATTTGGTTTCAGTGTTAGAATTGAAAAAATCAGATATGTTAATATGTTTGGTTCTTGCAAATATAAAAAAAGGCAGTAAACAAACGTTACTGCCTTTTTTAATTGAGAATTTTTTTGATTCTCTAATATTTCAGGAATTTCCTGGATTTATTTGCTGGCTTTAATAGCAGATTGAGCGGCTGCGAGACGGGCAATTGGCACCCTGAAAGGTGAACAACTTACATAGGTTAAACCTGCTTTGAAACAGAATTCAACAGATGCAGGATCGCCTCCCTGTTCTCCACAAATACCAACCTTAAGATCCTTACGGGTTGCACGTCCTTTGTCTACAGCCATTTTTATCAACTGTCCAACTCCATCCTGGTCGATGGTCTGGAAAGGATCTGCTGCAAGGATTTTCATATCCAGGTACTCATTCATGAATCCACCAATATCATCGCGGCTGAAACCAAAGGTCATCTGGGTAAGGTCATTGGTTCCAAAGGAGAAAAATTCAGCAGTCATGGCCATTTTATCAGCCAATAGGCAAGCCCTTGGAATCTCAATCATTGTACCATATTTATAATCAATGGATTTAATACTAAATTTGGCACAAACTTCAGCATAAACGCGGTCCACGATTTTCTTGGTGAAATCAAGTTCTCCAACTTCGCAGGTAACAGGAACCATGATTTCAGGATGTGGATCATGACCTTCATTGATCAGCTCAACAGTTGCTTCAAAAATTGCTCTGATCTGCATTTCAGAAACCTCCGGATAAGTGATTCCAAGGCGGACACCACGATGTCCCATCATTGGATTGGATTCATGTAAACCTTCTCCTCGTTTGGCAACAGCCTCCGAAGATATTCCAAGTGCCTTTGCTAATTCAGCCTGTTTTTCGGCACTCTGAGGAACAAATTCATGTAATGGCGGATCCAATAACCTGAAGGTAACAGGAAGGGTGTCCATGGCAAGAAGTGTAGCCTTGATGTCTTTCTTTACAAAAACAGAAAGTTCATTAAGTGCTGCTACGCGTTCTTCAAGTCCATTACTCAGGATCATCTTGCGAAGCAGGAATAATGGCTGCTCAGATCCTTTACCATAAAACATATGTTCTGTACGGAAAAGGCCAATCCCTTCAGCACCAAAATCACGTGCATTCTTTGCATCGACTGCAGTATCAGCATTGGTGCGGACACCCATTGTACGATACTTGTCAACAATTTTCATGAAGGTCTGGAAACGTGGATTCTCAGTCGCATCCATTAATGGAAGTGCATTCTGGTATACGTGACCTTTTGTTCCGTTCAGAGTTAAGATATCTCCTTCTTTCAGGATAATATCACTGCCTTCAATCTTAGCCTGCTTGGTTGATACATCTACATGAAGTTTACCGGCACCCACGATGCAGCATTTTCCCCATCCACGGGCTACGAGTGCAGCATGTGAAGTCATACCACCACGGGCAGTTAGAATACCCTCAGCAGCACGCATACCTTCTACATCTTCAGGATTGGTTTCTTCACGGACAAGGATCACTTTTTCACCTTTACGTTGCCATGCTACTGCATCTTCAGCAGTAAATACAATCTTTCCAACAGCGGCACCCGGACCAGCTGGTAGTCCTTTCACAATAACACTTACTTTCTTCTCTTCTGCAGGATCGCAAATAGGATGGAGGAGCTCGTCAAGCTGTGCAGGATCTACACGCATAACTGCTGTCTTCTCATCGATCAGTCCTTCCTCAAGCATATCCATGGCCATATTCAGTGCGGCTGTGCCGGTACGTTTACCTGCACGACATTGTAACATGTAAAGTTTGCCTTCCTGGATAGTGAATTCAATATCAAGCATATCCTTAAAACTCTTCTCAAGAATCGTGCGAATATTGTCGAGTTCAACATAAGTAACGGCCATTGATTCCTGCATGCTATGCAGATGCGCATTCTGCTCATTTTTGGTGTCATCATTGAGAGGACTAGGGGTACGAATACCTGCTACTACGTCTTCTCCCTGGGCATTTACAAGCCATTCACCATAAAACAGGTTCTCACCGGTAGCTGGATTACGGGTGAAAGCAACACCTGTTGCTGATGAATCACCCATATTACCAAACACCATTGCCTGAACATTTACAGCAGTTCCCCAATCATCAGGAATACCTTCAATGCGACGATAAGAAACAGCTTTCTTTCCATTCCAGCTTTTGAAAACAGCTTTAATACCACCCTCGAGTTGTTCCCTTGCATCGTCCGGGAATTCTTTACCAAGACTTTCTTTTACCTTAACTTTGAATGCATCAGCAAGTGCTTTCAGATCATCAGAACTTAGATCAGTATCAGATTTAACACCTTTTTTGTGCTTATAAGTGTCCAGCATATCATCAAGCTGCTTGCGGATACCCTTGCCATCAACAGGCTCGATACCTTCAGCCTTTTCCATCACAACATCAGCATACATCATGATCAAACGACGATAGGAATCCCAAACAAACCTCGGATTATTTGTCTTCTTGATCAGACCTGGAATGGTTGCAGAACAAAGCCCAACATTCAATACTGTATCCATCATACCAGGCATTGAAGCCCTGGCTCCTGAACGACATGACATAAGCAGGGGATTCTCTGAATCACCATACTTCATTCCCATTTCACTTTCAACTTTCTTCATCCCTTCCCAAACCTCTGGCATAAGTGAAGCTGGTAGAGCACAACCGTTCTCATAATAATCGGTACAACCTTCTGTAGTAACAGTAAGACCGGCAGGTACCGGGAGTCCGAGATTCACCATTTCAGCAAGGTTGGCACCTTTACCACCTAAGAGGTTCTTCATTGTGGCCTCTCCTTCGGCTTTTTTACCACCAAAGTAATAAACATACTTTTTTTGACTCATTGTTATTTGATGTTAAGTTTATGTTAAATATTGATTTTCAGTCAATTATATCAATTTTCCTCTGAATTTTTGTGCAAAGTTAAGAAAAACTTTGTCAAAATATTACAGAAGTTCAGGCACATCTATTTGTGGGTCGACTGCAATTCAAGCGCATCTAAGATTTGCCAGAGAATGAAGTTATTTTCATGACATACTTTTGTTAGTTCCTTAACTTTATGGTTGGATTGAATCCATTTTCCTTCCGGTAAAGCCTGCATCGATTCAAGGATGAAACGATCCACCCTTTCAGTATTGACTTCAAAATGGAATTGAAGCGCATATACATGATCCTTATACTTGAAGGCCTGATTTACTGTAGCTGCTGAACTTGCCATTAATACTGCATCTTCCGGCAGGTCAAAGGTGTCATTATGGATATGAAGTACAATCCGTTCTTCTCCAAACAATCTGAATATATTGTCTTTACTGGCTTTTTCATTAAATTTTACCGGGTAAAAACCTATTTCAGGCTGATCATTAAGATAAACACCGGCACCTAAAGCTGCTGCTACTAACTGGGCACCCAGGCAAATTCCCATTACAGTTTTTCCTGAATCAATGGCTTGACTGATAAAATTGATTTCCTCACCAAGCCAGGGGTATTGTTGTGTTTCATAAACCCCCATTTTCCCGCCCATAACTATGAGCCAATCAAAAGTATCATTTGCAGGCAGGGCATCCAAAAGATCCATCCTGGAATAACTCAAAACATGTCCCTTTTGCTGAGCCCATTCTCCTATGGAGGAAAGGTCCTCGAAGGCGTCATGCTGAAGATAATGGATTCTCATGTTAACTAAGTTTTTGGGCGAGTCAGTTTATCTTTCAGAAATTTGCCGGTATAAGAATTTTCACATTTTACAAGCTCCTCGGGAGTTCCTTCAAATACTAGATAACCACCAGCATCTCCTCCCTCAGGTCCCAGGTCAATCACCCAATCAGCAGTTTTGATCACTTCCGGATTATGCTCGATAACAATAACTGTGTGCCCCCTGAGGATCAGTTCATTGAATGCAATGAGTAGCTTGCTGATATCATGAAAATGTAGTCCGGTGGTAGGCTCATCAAAAATAAACAGGGTAGGGGAATCCGAAATTCCTTTGGTTAAAAATGAAGCCAGTTTGATACGCTGCGCTTCTCCACCTGAAAAAGTGTCCGACGACTGTCCGAGTTTTAAGTAGCCTAATCCAACATCAGCCAGTGGTTTAAGTTTGGTAACTATCTTATGGCAACTGCTGTGATGTGATTCATGGGACATAAAAAACTCTATGGCTTGCTCTATGGTCAACCCTAAAATATCTGAAATGCTATGCTCATGAAATTTAATGTCCAGTACTTCTTCCTTGAATCGCTTTCCTTTGCAGGAATCACAAGTCAGATGGATATCAGCCATAAATTGCATTTCTACTTTAACAATTCCATCCCCTTCACATTCCTCACAACGTCCGCCTTCAATATTGAATGAAAAATAGCCGGGTTTATAGCCTCTTAACTTGGATAAAGGCTGGTCGGAATATAGATTCCTTATTTCGTCGTAGGCTTTTACATATGTTGCCGGATTCGAGCGGGAAGATCGGCCGATTGGGTTCTGATCGATCATTTCTATATTACTGATCCTGCTATAATCTCCTTCAATCTTATCAAATTTGCCGGTACGTTCACCATAGCCTCCAAACATCTTCTTTATGGCCGGGTATAAAACCCTCTTTATTAATGATGTTTTTCCTGAACCGCTTACACCGGTAACAACAGTCAGTGCCTTCAATGGGAATCGTACATTGATATTCTTTAAATTATTTTCCCTTACACCTTTAACTTCAATATAATCATGCCATCTGCGGCGAGAGGGGGGCACTTCAATTTTCAACTCACCCCTGAGATACTTTCCGGTGAGACTTTTTGTGTCAGATTCCAGTTCTTTCATTGTTCCCTGGAATACCAATTCCCCGCCATGGCTGCCTGCCAAAGGGCCAATGTCAATAATCTGGTCAGCCGCACGGATAACTTCCTCCTCATGCTCCACCACAATCACGGTGTTGCCTATATCCCTTAATCCTTTGATAACGTCAATCAATAAGTGGGTATCCCTGGGATGTAGCCCAATACTGGGTTCATCAAGGATATACATAGATCCGACAAGGCTACTTCCTAATGAAGTGGATAAATTGATTCTTTGGGATTCTCCCCCTGATAGTGTGTTTGACAATCGATTAAGCGTCAGGTAGGAGAGGCCTACATTTGATAAGTACTTTAAACGGTTCCTGATTTCAATAATAAGCCTTCCGGCAACTTTTTGGTCGAATTCAGATAATGCCAGCTGATCCATAAATTCCAGGGAGCCGGAAACTGGCATTAATACAAGGTCAGTAACTGAAATGCCTCCAATCTTCACATAGTTGGCATCCTTTCTCAAACGCGTTCCTTTGCAATCAGGACAAATTGTTTTGCCCCGATACCGGGATAACATGACCCTGTACTGAATTTTAAAGGTCTGGCTTTCTACCATATTGAAAAAGGATCGAATCCCTTCAAAATACTGATTTCCATCCCATAGCAGGTTTCGCTGGGCTGCGGTAAGCTCAAAATATGATTTATGAACAGGAAAATCAAACTTATGGGCATACTTCAGGAGTTCGTTCTTGTACTCACTCATCTTTTCACCCTTCCAGCAGGCAACAGCATCCTCATAAACTGACAGGCTTTTGTCAGGGATCACAAGATCTTCATCGATCCCAATTACACTCCCGAAGCCTTCGCAGGTTTTACAGGCTCCGTAAGGGTTATTAAAGCTGAATAAGTGAACTGAAGGCTCTTCAAAGCAAATCCCATCCAATTCAAAACGATTACTGAATTCCTCCTGGCCTTTGATATCATCATATTGATAATCAATAAAACAGCTTCCACCTCCTTCAAAAAATGCAGTCTGAACTGAATCTGCCACCCTGGAAGTAAAATCATCATCTGATTGATTCACCGTAAATCTGTCTATCAGGATGAAAAGCTCCGAAGCCGCTAGATGCTCAGATTCCTGTATAACATCTTCCAATTTCCTGGTTTCTCCATGATGTAAAATCCTTGAGAAACCCTGCTGAAGAATTACAGTCAAATGCTCCTTCAGGCTTCTTTCTTCCTTGGGTACAATCGGACAAAAGACTAAAACCCTGGTGCCGTTTGGAAAAGCTTTAATAGCATCAACTACATCTGTCACCGAATGCCGTTTCACCTGGTTGCCGGAGATGGGAGAATAAGTCTTTCCTATCCTTGAGAATAACAATTTAATATATTCATAGATCTCTGTAGATGTGCCTACGGTTGATCGGGGATTCCTTGTATTTACCTTCTGCTCAATAGCAATGGCCGGGGCAATACCTTTGATATAATCCACCTCCGGTTTGCTCATCCTTCCTAGAAACTGCCTGGCATATGCACTCAGGCTCTCCACATATCTTCTCTGCCCGTCAGCATACAAAGTATCAAATGCCAATGACGATTTTCCAGATCCTGATAACCCTGTAATCACGGTCAGTGAATTCCGCGGTATGGCAACTGAAAGGTTTTTCAGGTTATTCACCCTGGCCCCTTTTATCAGTATAAATTTCCGTGGATCTAACTGATCAATATCGTAAACTGACATGGATAATTGATTGTAAATTGCTGTTATATAAAGGTTTGTGAGAATGGCGAATGCTGGCCATTCCTATCGGTTTTCAAGCTGCAAAAGTACTCATTCCTTTTGAGAATTACATGAAAGTTCAGGATCAACATTTTTAATACTTACCCTTGTTCATCCGAGTATACTCATCATGTTTTCAGGAATTTCATATTACCTTTTTATGGAATGGGTTATTAATAGGTAAAGAATTTTACGAAAAATATTGATTTTTCGGAAAAAGTCTTATATTTGCATAACAATCAGCCTTAAGGCTAAAAAGTATTAATCCAGCAATTTCTTGATCTACAGGAAATTATAATAATAGGAGGACCTTTATCGACAGATTTCTACGCTTTTAGACTCACCTTTTACTAACTAATTCCGGAGCGATGGAAGCCCCCTTTGTTAGCGATCAGGAGCTAATAAGCGATTATCTGTCAGGTAATCACTCTAGTCTCGAGGTCCTTATTACACGCCACAAGCAAAAAGTATATTCTTACATTCTACTTGTTGTCAGAGACAGGCATCTGGCTGATGACATTTTCCAGGATACCTTTATTAAGGTTATTAACACCTTGAGATCGGGAACCTATAAAGAAGAAGGTAAGTTTATTCAATGGGTTATGCGCATTGCCCATAACCTGATTATTGATTTCTACCGTAAATCCAAGAGGATTCCTGTAGTTGAAAACAACCAGGAAGATGGGGACATCTTTGATAATCTGAGGATTATTGATGATTCTATTGAAGAAAGGATCATCGTTGACCAGATTCATGAGGATGTGAGACGCCTGATTAATTATTTACCCGAAGAACAACGGGAAGTATTACTGATGCGTCATTACGCTGATATGAGCTTTAAGGATATTGCCGAACAAACAGATGTTAGTATCAATACTGCTCTGGGAAGGATGCGCTATGCCCTTATCAATCTAAGAAAGATGATTGACAGGAAAGAAATTACGCTGACTGTCTAAAAAAAATCTTCCTAATTACAATAATAGGGTGTAATTCTCGTTTTCCTGGTATTGATAACCAATCCCAGGTGCATGACAAAACACTTTACTCTGGAAAACGTTCTTTTAAAAACCCGTTCAAATCGCCAGAATTCTCCTTCTTCCAGGATTCCTTCTAAGGAGAACCTGAAGATGATCTTACATTATTCATTGGCCCTTGAGGTTTTAAAAACGAACACGACAGGAAACTGCTTCCTGATTCTTAATTAAAATACTATAGCCCGCCGTCGAGCGGGTTTTTTTATTCCTTTCAATTCGGGATCTTTATGATTCCTATATTTGAATCAACAATGGAAATGAATTCCGGAATTTCCAACGCCCAGAGATATAAGATGTTCATTCAGTACTTCCAGGAAAATATGCCTGTAGCTGAAACTGAACTTAAGTTTAAAAGTCCCTATGAATTGCTGGTGGCTGTTATCCTTTCGGCTCAATGTACTGACAAAAGGGTGAACCTTATCACCCCTCCATTCTTTAAGGAATTTCCTGATGTAAGTTCTTTATCAAAAGCTTCTTCCGAACAAGTATTTGAACTTATAAAAAGTTGCTCCTATCCCAATAATAAGACTAAAAGCCTGATGGGAATGGCCAGGGAATTAATAAGCCTTTACAATGGAGTAGTACCGGAAGACATTGATGACTTACAGAAACTACCGGGAGTTGGAAGGAAAACTGCAAATGTGATCGCATCGGTAGTATTTAATAAACCGGCGATGGCTGTGGATACCCACGTGTTCAGAGTATCAGCAAGAATCGGCCTGACTCACAATGCCAAAACTCCATATGAGGCTGAAATGCAACTGGTAAAAGGAATACCGGAAGATCTCATTCCTAAAGCACACCATTGGCTCATTCTGCATGGAAGATATGTTTGTATTGCCCGAAAACCACTCTGTGAGACTTGTGGATTAAAAGAGTTTTGTAATTTTTATCTGGGAAAACAATCTTAAAAATTTATTGTTTATTATCGAAAGAGTAAAGGTTAAACAAACACTTAATAATATCTTCCAATGTCTGTATTAAAAAAAGGTGATCCCGCTCCATTTTTCGAAGGGACCGATCAAAATGGTAACATAATAAGTCTAGAAACACTTAAAGGAAGTAAACTGGTGCTGTATTTCTATCCTAAGGATGATACACCCGGTTGTACAGCCGAAGCATGTGATCTGAGGGACAATTATGATTCATTGCTAAAACAAGGTTATAAGGTTGTAGGAGTAAGTCCTGACCCGGGTAAATCGCACCAGAAATTTGCCGAAAAATACCATCTTCCTTTTCCATTACTTCCAGATCCTGAAAAAAATATTATCCAATCATACGGAGTTTGGGGGCCTAAAAAATTTATGGGAAAAAGTTATGAAGGAGTCCTTAGAACGACCTTTGTCATTTCTGAGGACGGACTGATCCAGGAAGTCATAAGTAAAGTAGATACGAAAAATCATACAAGCCAGATTCTGGGCTGATCCTTAATATGGGGGCGTTTTAGAAAGGGTTATTGTTAATAAATAATTCCAAGAATCCGGTTTTCACCCGGATTTTTTCATGCCAATCTGTCTATATTTGTCAAAGAGAATATTGATTCCACTCTGGTAGGTACAAATAACTGTGTTCTAATACATTACACCCATCACCTTCATAAGGGAAGTGGCTGAAAATGCAATTCCTTTTATGGTTGGGATTCAATATTATCCTAATTTTTACAACAATATCATCAATGAAATTTTAATATTACAAATTATGAGTAAAGACGAGAAAACAGACAAATTAAATGCACTGAAACTGACCCTCGATAAGCTCGAGAAAACATACGGGAAAGGTACCATTATGAAGCTTGGTGATCAGGCAATCGATGATACTCCTGCTATTTCAACAGGTTCACTCGGTTTGGATGCTGCATTAGGAATTGGTGGTTTACCAAAAGGGCGTGTCGTTGAAATCTACGGACCTGAATCTTCTGGTAAAACAACCCTGGCTTTGCATGTAATCGCTGAATCCCAAAAAACCGGGGGAATAGCTGCCTTTATTGATGCTGAACATGCTTTTGACCGCACCTATGCTCAACGCCTGGGTGTTGATATTGAAAACCTGCTGATTTCCCAGCCTGATAACGGGGAACAGGCTTTGGAAATTGCTGATAACCTGATACGCTCGGGTGCTATTGATGTAATTGTAATCGATTCTGTCGCAGCACTGACACCTAAAAGTGAAATTGAAGGGGAAATGGGTGACTCAAAAATGGGCCTTCAGGCCAGGTTAATGTCACAGGCCCTTAGAAAATTGACCTCAACTATCAGCAAAACAGGTTGCTGCTGCATTTTTATCAACCAACTCAGGGAAAAAATCGGTGTTATGTTCGGAAACCCTGAAACTACTACCGGTGGTAATGCCCTTAAATTCTATGCATCAGTTCGCCTCGATATCCGCAGACAAACCCAGATCAAGGAAGGTGATACTGCTATCGGTAATCATGTAAAGGTTAAAGTCGTCAAGAACAAAGTAGCCCCTCCATTCCGTTCAGCAGAATTTGACATCATTTATGGAGAAGGTATTTCCAAGTATGGTGAAATCATCGACATTGGTGTAGAACATAATATTATCAAGAAAAGTGGCTCATGGTTCAGCTATGGGGAAACCAAACTTGGACAGGGAAGAGATGCGCTTAAAAAATTACTAGCCGATAATCCCGAACTCTGCGAGGAAATTGAAAAACTGGTCGTTGCAGCAATAAAACCCTGACGATCCGACTAATTATTTAAATCAATACTCCTTCTTTGATCATTATCAGGGAAGGAGTATCTATTTTTGCAGAAAATGTAGTACTCGCTTCGCAATTCAAATTTTACCCAAATACCTTTTTGAATGAAATACTTACTTTTCATTAGCATTCTGATCCTTCAAATCCAGCTTATTTCATGTAAGCCGAAATCAAAAGGTCCTGATAAAAATCTGGACACCGACCAGGAACTTGCTATTCTGAATGCAGCAATCTCTGAAAACGATAAGGATATGAGCCTCTACCTGAAAAGGGCAGAGTACTTTATCAATCATCAGAAACTGAATGATGCACTGGCTGACCTTAATATTGTACTTAATTCAGAGCCTAAGAATACCCATGCTCTGCTATCTCTGTCAAAGGTACATGTTATGATGGGGAAACCTCAACAGGCACTGGAAGCGCTCAATTCAATCAATAGCCTGGATCCGGCTAACAAGGAAGCATACCTGGAAAAGGCTAAACTCTACCTCGTAATGAAAGATTATGAGAATTGTGCACTCTCAGTTGAAAAAGTGCTTGAACTGGACCCAAAAACTGCTGATGCATATTATATCAAAGGAGTCGCCCTGGATGAGAATAACGAAAAACTCAAGGCAGTTGAAGCTTTCAGGATGGCAGTACAGCATGATCCAAAACATTATGATGCCTTGATGCAACTGGGTTATTCATTTACCAGTTCAAAGCCTGCCATGGCAATGGATTATTTTAGTAATGCAATAAAGGCAGACTCATCAAGCCTCGAAGCCATGTATAACCTCGGAATGTTGTACCAGGAAAATGAAAAACCTGTCTTGGCTTTGGAACAATATGCCCGTATGCTGAAGATCGATCCTGAAAATAAACTCGCTATCTACAATTCCGGCTATGTCAACCTTGTGTATCAAAAGGACTTTGATAAAGGAATTGATTTTTTTTCTAAGGCGGTCAGTCTCGATTCAACCTTTGCCGATGCTTATTTTAACAGGGGCTATTCCTATGAATTAAAAGGTGATAAGCCAAAAGCACGCCTGGATTATGAAAGGGTCCTGAAACTGCGGGTCAATGACGAAAAAGCCGCAAAAGGTCTTAACAGGCTTGATAAATCTTCAGGAAAATAATTTCTTTGATTTCAGAAAACAGATTGAATGAGAATAATCATTCAGTAGATTCAGTTTTTATGGCATTGGCTAACTGAACTAAACCTGACTTTTGACAACAGGGGGCACTGTTTCCTTTACTGGCATGTTGAGTAGCTTACGGTCCAGGATTTCCTTCTTTAGTTTCACAGTATCACAGCCACAACCGCTGCTGCAGCCTACTTCATTCTTTTTTTCAGGCAGAAACATCCTGAAAAGTTTCCACCCCGCATATAACAGGGTTAAAGCCAGGATACTGTATGTGAGGATCTCTTGCATGCTACGATGAAATGATGTCTTTCAATGGTGGGAAATACTTCAGGATGGCTAAATATGCCATAATTCCTGAGAAAACTAAAAACAGGATGGACCAGATCACTGCAGGTACCTTGGTGAATTTATGCAGATTTGTGGCATCGCCCGCTTTCTTTGGGGTTTTGATAGTGATTACAAATAAAACAACAGAACTTAGTACAGCATCAGTAAGCACAATTAAGGAGAAAAAAGTTGCTGCAATAAAAATCCAGTTGCCGTCATTGATGTATATAAGTAACAAATTAAGCAGTGAGAATGTTCCGGCCCAGAATAATCCATAACCATTTCGGATGGAAAGGACCATTAATAACAAGGTTAAACTTGCAAAGAAAAAAAGTATATATAAATAATAACCATTTGATAGCATGAACATCAGAATGAATCCAATAATGGCAGAAAGAGGGTAACCTGCTGCAGCTATCAGTACCTGGAAAAATTTGTTACTTGCTTTCGTGACTGTATTCCCGGAGGTATCAGCAAATATATTAATAGCAATTACTTCACCACTAAGCAACAAAGTCATAAATGCATGTCCTGCCTCATGAATCAGCGTATTGACACTCCTGAAGTATTTTCCAGCCACCGGAATACGGGTCAGTAACAACACCACACCTAAAATGAGGTAGAAAACGAGGGTTCTTTGATGAATTAAGGTTTCAAAAAAATCTTTCATAACTAAACAAACAAACTTCCAACCTGGTAAAATATTAATGATGCCAAATAAGCCAGGACTGTAGTGTATACCACAATGAATGCAGCCCATTTCCAACTCCCCGATTCCCTGCTAATGGCTGAAATCACTCCAATACAGGGGAAATAGATGAGTATAAATAACATGAAACTCATGGCAACCAATGGGGTGAAAACTGCTTCTCCAATTTTTGATCCATAGGTATACTGCTGGGTCTGAAGCCTGCTGGCAAGGGTCTTATCTGCATTGGGTGCATTCATATCTGATTGGTACAAAATACCCAAAGTACCTACCACTACCTCCTTGGCTGATACCCCGGAAAGAATGGCGACACTCATTTTCCAGTCAAAACCTAATGGCCTCATTGCCGGCTCCATAAAATGCCCGATACGACCAATGAATGAGTTTTTCTGCAATTCTGAATTATATTGAAGCTGAATCACGGATAGCTCTGCTCTTTCCTGGTCCTTAAGTGTAAGTATTTCCGCATCAGTCAGATTTGGACTTTTCATCGACTCAATGTACTTCTTCTGAACTTCTTCTTTCAGCACCTGGTATTTCTTTTCATCCGAAACCTGGTGTGGGAAATATCCCAGAGCCCAGATGATAATGGAAGCAATTAAGATTACACCTCCAATTTTGCGAAGGTATTGTACTGCCCTGCTCCACATATGTCTTACAACTGAGCGAACTGTGGGCACTCTGTAAGGGGGCAGTTCCATGACAAACGGAACATCTTTCTTCCTGAATAAGGTCTTACGAAACAATAGGGCAGAACCAATGGCAAGCAATATTCCAAAACTGTACATTCCGAAAAGGATACTGCCCTGGTAGTCTTTGAAAAATGCAGTAATAAATAGAATATACACAGGTAAACGGGCACTGCACGACATGAATGGATTGATCAGCATTGTAATGATCCGGTCACGACGGCTTTCGATTACCCTGGTGGAAAGGATGGCCGGAACATTACAGCCGAATCCCATCACTAAGGGTATGAAAGACTTCCCATGAAGGCCAATTTTATGCATCAGTTTATCCATGATGAATACAGCCCTTGCCATATAACCGGAATCTTCCATTAAGGCAATGAATAGGTATAGCAGGAGGATATTGGGAAGGAATACAATGACACCACCTACACCACCTATAATTCCCTGTATCAATAGGTCCCTGAACATCCCATCAGGCAGTGCTGTCTGAAGCTCTGCTGAAATAAACTGAACAAGCCATTCAATCCCCCGCATAGGATAATTGCCTAACTTGAAAGTACTATAGAACGTTACCCACATGAAAAATACAAAGACAGGAATTCCCCACACCTTATGAGTGATAATGGTATCGATAACCTCACTTTTTCTTCTCTGGGTTTTCGGATTTGGAATCAAAGTCTCAGCAAGGGCTCCTGCAATAAACCCATATTTGGCATCAGCAACCAGGGTTTCACTATCTTCTTTGAGTTCGTTTTCAATCCTGGTGATCTCTTCCTGGCTAACATTAATGATATCGTCAGCATTAGAAAAAGTTCTCACAAGATTTCTGGCCGAACGATCCTTTTCGATCAGTTTTATGGAAAGAAACCGGGAAGATATCGTTGTCATAAAATCGACATTCCCGGGAATCCGAATCTTTTGTTGAATATTTTGTATCGCCTGCTCCAACGATTTTCCATAGTTGATATGAATGTGCCTTGTGGTTTCATCACGGCCTTCATATACTTCTATGATCTTCTGAAAGAGTTCCTGAATCCCTTTCCCCTTTGAGGCAACAGTATGAACGAAAGGAACTCCCAGCATCTTACCCAGGTATTCACTATCAAGTTTGTCCCCGGTCCTGTGAAGCTCGTCATACATATTTAACGCGACCACAACCTGGATATCCATATCAATCAACTGGGTCGTCAGGAATAGGTTCCGTTCAAGGTTAGATGAATCAACCACATTCACAACAATATCAGGGAGTTTTTCGCTGATAAAATTCCTGACATACAACTCCTCCGGAGAATAGGCTGTAATCGAATAAGTGCCAGGCAGATCAGTGATAATAATATTGTAATCATTCAGCCTGAAATGTGCCTCTTTTGCATCTATAGTCACACCACTATAATTTCCAACCCTTTCCTTTGAACCGGAAGCATGATTAAAAAGCGTTGTTTTACCTGAGTTTGGATTTCCGACCAGACAAACATTTATAACCTTACCCTTGGGAGCCGAATAGGCAACCTCCTGTTCTGTTTGAAACGTCCCGGAATAGTTAATTTCAGGAACTTTACCTTCAGTCAGTTCACTAACTTCAATAAGTTTGGCTTCACTATTCCGAAGGGTGACATTATATCCCAGAATATTGTATTCAACAGGGTCTTGTAAGGGGGCTTTTTTCACTACAGTGACCTCTTTGCCCACTATAAACCCCATTTCAGTAATTCGCTTACGGAATGCACCTCTGCCTTTCACTTTCGTGATAACGGCTTTCTCTCCAAGAGCTACATCCAGTAAGGTCACAATGAATTATTTTTATTTAGTCTAAATAATGTACAAAGGTAAGAAATACATCAATGAATTTTAGATATACATCTTAAATATTGGAAGGTAGGAGCAGGGGGAGGGTTATTTATTCTTCCTCCAGTTCAAAATCACTTGTCTCCTTGGTTTTAATCAACCTGGAATGAAGGATTATCTGGGCTTTAAGCAGCTTGTAGCCCCAATTTTCAATGAAATATTTCCGGATATTAAATGCTGCAAATTGCCTGGCTAAAAGAGTGTTTTTTGTCATCAACCAGGCAAAATCTTTCATGTCCTGGTAAACATCCGCATAGATCTCAGATAGCTGGAAGGTCTGAATATCTTCACCGGTTTCCTGAATTGGGTCAAAGAATCGAAACTTGTCTGCTTCTCCCAACTTATTTCTTATACTATTAAATACCTGTTCCCACTGTTCCTCGGTAACCATTCTTTCATCACCCCCTTCTTCCGGTTCAGGGGTCACAGGGAACAATAAACCCTTGATATAAAGAATAGGACTAACCTTCTGAAGAAAGATCAATAAATCATCCTTTTCAACTTGTTCCAGTTTTTCCATCATAATGCAATATTCCCCTGCCAGGGTAAGCATTTCAATGAGATGGCGTTCGAGTACCTGTGATTCTTCCTGCATAATATAATAATTGAGTCTGCAAATATAGAAACATCGACTGAGGATGAAAATATGGAAGAAATAAGAAAAAAAAAGGCTGTCATAAATGGACAGCCCTGAAAATATTGAGAAATGCTTACATGCGTTTTTCTTTGATACGTGCTTTCTTCCCTTTGAGCTTACGCAGGTAGAAAATCCTGGCCCTACGAACAGCACCATGTTTATTGACTTCAATTTTATCAATAAATGGAGAAAATACAGGAATAATCCTTTCAACACCAACAGTTCCGGAAACCTTGCGAACAGTAAAAGTTTCTGTAGCACCTTCACCTGAACGCTGTAGAACTACTCCCTGGTATTGCTGAATACGTTCCTTATCACCTTCCTTAATCTTATAATGGATCGTAATAGTATCCCCAGCCTTGAATGTAGGTAACTGCTGCTTTGTAACGAAATGTTCTTCAACATATTCGATTAACTTCTTCTTGCTCATTGCTTTATCTATTATTATTGCGTGTTCGTAAAAAAAGGAGTGCAAAGATACGTTTTAATTCTGAAAAAAAACAAATTGTGTTGTTAATTTTCTACAGACAATTGTTAATAACTCTTTGTATCCACCTGCAAACTGACCAATTTTCTATTTGATACATTTGTATTCCAGACAAAAAATGAGTTAAACCTTGCACGGATAAATCCACTTGATACCCCGCAAAGATATGGATATCTCATATATTATCAATGTTTTAGGAGAAGAACTGGGGGAAGATGTCAATCCGGTTTCTCCACCGATCTACCAGACCAGCAACTTTTATTTCAAATCAGTTGAACAATTCAGGGATGCCATTACCCATGAAAAAGATCACTGGATTTACTCCAGGGGAAATAATCCGACCATCAACCTGCTTACAAAAAAAATGGCGGCTCTGGAAGGTGCTGAAGATGCACTGGTCTTTGCAAGTGGAATGGCTGCAATCTCTTCATCAATAATGGCTAATGTCAGGACCGGGGACCATGTTATCTGTGTATCTGAACCCTACTCATGGACAGAAACCCTGCTAACCAGGAACATCCTGCCAAAATTCGGGATAGAAGTAAGCATGATCCATGGGGATAACATTGATGAATATAAAACCTGCATCCGCCCCAATACACGGCTCATCTACCTGGAAAGTCCCAATTCGTGGACATTCAGATTGCAGGACCTGGAAGCAGTGGCCAAACTGGCGAAAGACAACAACATTATTACAATCATCGACAATAGTTGCTCAACGCCATTATTTCAGCAGCCTATCAGCATGGGTATCGACCTGGTTTGCCATACTGCTTCCAAATACCTTGGTGGCCATTCTGATACAGTTGCCGGAGTTTGCTGTGGTTCCAGGGAAATGATAGATAAAATCTTTCATAATGAATTTCTCACCCTTGGAGGTATCCTTTCTCCATTTAATGCCTGGCTGATCATCAGGGGACTAAGGACCTTGCCGCTCAGACTTGAAAGGATATCCAACACCACCAAAGAAGTGATCAAATATCTTGAAAATCAGCCGGCTGTAAGTGAGATATACTATGCATCACATCCAAACCATCCTCAACAGGAATTGGCTTCCCGTCAGATGAAAATGGGCAGTGGATTGTTCACCATAAAAACCAGGGTTACTGATATTGCTAAAATTGAAGCCTTCTGTAATTCATTAACTTACTGGCGAATGGCAGTTTCCTGGGGAGGATATGAATCCCTTATTATTCCATCCTGCACCTTTGTAAGACCGGGACTCTACAGCAAACTCCCTCCAAACCTGATAAGGTTCTCGGTGGGATTGGAAGATCCCGAAGTTCTCATCAATGATCTGGATAAGTCAATGCATTATCTTTAAGCGGATGGAAAATAGGAGTATGCACCATGTACCACAAGTTTGACAGATATGTTAAAACATGGGTTGAATATATTGCTTTTGGCAATTTCATCATAGCATTTTGCGCGGTATCACTTACCTGGCAAACTACTGAAATAATACTGGACGATACAGATCCAAAAATGCTTTTACTGGTATTTTTTGCCACATTGAGCAGTTATTGTTTCCATGCCTACTTTAAACCCACTGGCAATGCCTTGACAGAAAGAATCTTATGGATACAACAACACAGAAAGTTCCTGTTAATTCTATCTGTTTTATCATTGTTCATCACGTTTTGTATTCTCTTTTTCCTGCCCGGGAAATGGCTCCCAATCCTTATTCTGGCCATTTTCACTTTTATCTATTCACTACCGAGGCTGATATCTTCTGATTCCTTTATCCTGAAATGGATTATCTACCTGAAAACCATCTACCTGGCAATTATCTGGACCATCGTTACTTCTCTCTTGCCACTTTATAACGATGGGATCGAATGGAGTCAGACATTGATTTTAATCGTTACCTATCATTTCCTGTTAATTTTCCAGCTTTGTATGCTATTTGAATACAAAGACCGCTGCATCACGCAGAAGGATAAAAATATACTGTTCTTCAGGCCTTTAAATTTGGATATATCATTCTACCTTTCACTGACCGGGATGCTTTTCTTATCATTCTGCTTCTATAATACGGGAGGTGATTCAGAGCATCTCTTCTCCATGCTATTGCCGGTTGTGTACCTCACATCCATCTATAGGAAATCTAAAGTTGATTGTTCCGATGCATGGTATTCACTGGCCGTGGATGCCACCATGATCATTCCGGGATTATTTCTTTTGATATCGTATTTATTGAAGTAGCCCTGGCCGCCTTTCCCGGGTTCTTTCCAGGGATTTTTCCATCTGCCATTTCCTGATCTCTTTTTCATTCCCTGATAACAATACATCCGGAACTTTCCATCCTTTGTATTCAGCAGGCCGTGTATAAACTGGTGGCGATAATAAATTATCCTGGAATGAATCTGATAGGGCAGAGGTCTCATCATTAAGCACTCCGGGTATAAGTCGAATAATAGAATCTGACAAAACAGCAGCCGCCAGCTCTCCCCCGGATAATACATAGTCACCAATTGATATTTCCATGGTGATAAAATGCTCTCTTAAGCGTTCATCAATGCCTTTATAATGTCCGCAAAGCATTATTAAGTTTCCTTTAAGAGAAAGTATATTCGCCGTTGGCTGATCGAGTAAAAGACCATCAGGAGTAAGGAAAATGATCTCATCATACTCACGTTCCGACTTAAGTTTGTCAATACAATCAGCGATGGGCTGAATCATCATTACCATCCCGGCATCACCACCAAAGCCATAATCATCCACATTCCGGTGTTTATTGCTGGCATAGTCGCGTATATTATGGATGAAAATTTCAACCAACCCTTTGCTGACGGCTCGTTTAATGATGGAATGATCAAAAGGCCCTGCAAACATTTCAGGGAAAATGGTTAAGATATCAATGCGCATGGATGTAAATTCAATAAGACAAAAGTAAGCAAGATGAAGATGCCGGCCCGAATCTGATTTAAACAAGAATGTGAGATATTTGTTACCTTTGTAAATAATACTAAACGGCTTATGAAACTCATCTCAATTATATTACTGCTTCTGGCTATCCAGACTGCTCTTATTGCTCAATCAAACACTGCTTTTTTTCTTGTGAATTTCAAAGATAAAGGCAATTCTGCCCACCTTAAATCAACCCCTGAAACTTTCCTTTCCAGGAAATCTCTTGAAAGGCGACAAAAGCAGAATATTAGTATTGAAACTTCAGATCTTCCTGTAAATCAATATTATGTCAACCAGGTAACTTCCCTGGGAGCAAAAATTATTACAAAGTCCAGGTGGTTTAACTATGTGGTAATTGAATGCCCGCCTGCAACCATAGAGGCATTGGAAGAGCTTACTTTCATAAAAAAAATATCTCCCCTGGATAATTCCAAAACAGATGTTACTGAAAATACTTCAAAATCATTTTTTCGAAACGAAAGCTTTGCACCTAATTCAAAGGGAAATATAAAATCAGTTTCATCCAACACCTATAGTTATGGTTCCGGTGAAAACCAGATTACAATGATGAAAGGGGAATTTCTTCATAATCATGGTTTTAGCGGACAAGGAATGACAATTGCAGTGCTTGATGCAGGTTTCAATAGTGTTGATTTTCTTCCTGCATTTGATAGTCTCCGATTGAATAACCAAATAAAGGGAGTAAAAGATTTCGTTGATCCTGCGGGTAATGTCTATAATACCAATATTAGCGCACATGGTACGATGGTACTATCAACCATGGCAGCCCTGATTCCCGGCGAGTTGGTAGGTACAGCCCCTAAAGCGGATTATTGGTTGCTCCGGTCAGAAGATGCAGCATCCGAATATATAATGGAAGAATACTACTGGGTTAATGCAGCAGAATATGCCGATAGCATTGGAGCCGATCTTATCAATTCTTCCCTGGGATACACCACGTTTGATGATCCTGCTTCCAATCACACCTATGCTGACATGGACGGCAATACCACATACATCACATTAGGAGCCGATATGGCAGCATCAAAAGGTATCCTGGTAGTCAATAGCGCTGGTAACTCAGGGGCTGATCCCTGGACCTATATTGGAGCCCCTGCTGATGGGGATAGCGTCTTCACAGTTGGAGCAGTGGATGCTTTTGGTAATTATGCGTATTTCAGCTCAAAAGGTCCGACCTCAGATGGACGTATAAAACCAGTGATCTCCTCTCAAGGACAAAACTCAGCAGTTTATAGCCCATGGGGCCTGGGATTCGGAAGTGGTACATCATTTTCTTCACCCATTATTGCCGGCATCACAGCATGTTACTGGCAGGCTGCACCCTTACTAACCAATATGCAGATTATTGAGAATATAAAATCAACTGCCAGCCTGGCCACAGCCCCTGACACCTTAATCGGGTGGGGAATACCAAATTTTGCCGATGCTTATTATGCACTTGGAATATCGCAGGTAGAAGAGAGTATCCTGGCTGGAAAACTAAAAACATATCCTAACCCATTCAATGATGTTCTGGAGGTACAGGGTGATGTGTCTGAAGGACAGGCTGTAGTTGAAATCTTCACAATGCAAGGGAAAAAGATTTATGTAAATGAACAGTTGATTCATCGGAATACTGCTTTCAACCTTACAGGACTATCATTCCTTCCGTCCGGTATCTATATCCTTAAAGTTAGATCTCAGGGTGCAGTTCTGACAACTAAGATTCAGAAAAGCTAAATCCTTTTAAAATTATCCTTCTTTTTCTAATGAGACCCTTTTCAATCCATTGGGTGTAGTTGCTTTTATGTCATGATGGATTCGTAATCCGGATTTTCTATAATAAGTATCAAGCACTTTTTTCTCTGCATATTATTGACTCCTTTAAATATATCATATTACATATATGAATATATTAAATCTGTTTATCAGCTCAAATAACATCTTATTTTTTATTACGGCTTACTCTCATAGATCATTCATGAAGAAATAAACAGTTTACAACGCCGATAGAACTCAATATTTTCTCCTTTATCAGGGAGAATAGGGGAATATTTCACCTATGAGCACTTAAAAGGTAAAAAGCTCGGATCTGCGATCCAGGCATAATTTAAACATTCAGAAATAATGACCTGTTGAAACTTATCACTAATCTCTTGGGTAGGAGGGAGCAATTAATTTTTGAGATATAGTTTTAATAAAAACTACCAATAACATCTGTAAACATACAAATGTAATCTGTATAATTACAAATGTACACTTGTATACAAGCATTTGATTACAGATGTCTATATTGCTATAAATGAGAGAAGTAAACATTTGTATTCTTCGAGTTAACAAATGTAATCTGACAATCCAGATATTTAGACAGAAAATTAATAGATATTGAATTATAATAACCTGATATTCTGTTTATAATGAGATTTATATGAAGTAATACATTAATAAAAAGCCCTGTTTATTTGGCCTTGTAATATATATAATATATACACTTTAATTATTTGTTTATCAACATTATAAGCATATTTACTTACATAATATATTTAAAGATCAACTACAGTGATTACAGTTCGAAATAGACAACATTTTTCCAGTAACATATGTAATAATAAATAACTACATTTGTAGAAATTTCAAATAATTAAGATTACGATTGTGAAAGATCGAATTATACTTTTGATTAGGGCATTGAATTATACTTCTGCCCAATTTGCAGATGAGATAGGTGTTCAGAAGTCAGGAATCTCACATATCATTTCTGGCAGAAATAATCCCAGTCTCGATTTTGTCCAGAAGATACTGCAGCGATTTCCTGAAGTAAATATGGAATGGTTGATCATGGGTAAAGGGTCAATGATAAAGGGAGAGACTCAAAAAGTTCCGGAAGCAGAAAATAATCTTTTTCCTTCTTCAGCAGGAAATAATCAAGCCTTTGACCTGTTTAGTGCACAAATATCCCCTGCATTTGAGGATAATGAAGCTGTAAAATCACCTGAAATACTTACGGAAACAATGCCTGCGGAAGATATTTCCACTGGTTCTCCATCTTTACCAAGTTTTGATGAACCCACTCCATTATCCAGAAAGCAGGAAAGTGAACCCGATAAAAAGGGAAAAACCACTATAGAAATGGATTCTATAGTGGTTAAACATAAAAAGGTAGAAAAGATACTCTTCTTTTATACTGACAGATCGTTCCTGGAATATTACCCGGAGTCCTAGATTCTTTCAAAATGATTAAAAAAGAAGCTGCTTTCTAATTCTGCATTTGAATCGGAATCAGAACCATGAACAGCATTATTCTGAATATTCTTCGCATAGAGTTTTCTGATAGTACCTTCAGCAGCCTGTTCCGGATTCGTTGATCCAATAAGCTCCCTATAGGCTTCTACAGCATTTTGCTTCTCCAGAACAGCTGCAATCACCGGTCCTGAGGTCATGAATTCTACCAGGCCACTGAAAAATGGTCTTTCTTTATGAACTGCATAGAATGCTTCAGCCTGTGATTTATTCAAATGAACCAGCTTTAAAGCTTTAATTCCAAATCCATGTTTCAGGATATGGTCAATTATTAATCCACTGTTCCCGGCTTCGACAGCATCGGGTTTAATCATTGTAAATGTAATTGTACCTGACATCATTATTGTTTTTAGTTATGCAAATATATTGTATTAACGATATCTAAGGTATAATGTTTAAAATTGGTACTTTTGCAATCCAAATAATCGACTTACATACTATTGAACAGACTCGACAACGTTGTTGAATATTTCAGGAAGCTGATTTCTTCTCCGGTCAGTGTATTAATCACTGCACATTATAATCCTGATGGAGATACAATCGGTGCCTCACTGGCGCTTATGCATTTCCTCAAACCTTTGGGCCATGATGTTAAGGTATTGGTTCCCAATGAGCCTCCATCATTTCTTCATTGGATGCCTGGCTGTAGTGAACTCATAATTTACCAATCTGATCCTGAAGTTGGAAATGAATTAATATCTGATGCCGACCTGATCTTCTGCATGGATTATAATTCAAGCAGTCGTGTTAAGTTTTTCTCGAAACAACTGGATGATTCTCAAGCTACTAAGGTAATGATTGACCATCATCCTTTTCCTTCCAATGAATTTGACCTTTCAATTTCTGTGACTGAAGTTTCCTCAACATCTGAGTTACTATTCAATTTGCTTGATGAAGCGGGCTATAGTGAATCTGTTACCAGGGAAATGGCTGAATGCATGTTTACAGGAATTATGACTGATACAGGCTCTTTCAGCTATTCATGTAACCGGCCTGAAACCTTCAATATCACTTCCAGGTTGATATCTACCGGTATCAATATTGAAAAGATTCACCGGATGGTTTATGATACCTATTCTGAAAGCAGAATGCGCCTCCTGGGACATTGTCTTGGGGCAAGGTTAAAAGTCCTTCCCCAATTTTCTACGGCATATATCTGGCTCACAAAATCTGACCTTGAAGATTTTGATTATAAACCCGGTGACACTGAAGGTGTAGTGAATTATGCTTTAAGTATTCAAAATGTTTGTCTTGCTGCTTTATTTACTGAAAGAGAGGATCGTATCCGGATATCACTCCGTTCAAAAGGTGATTTTTCGGTTAATGAGTTTGCCAGGAAACATTTTCAGGGTGGAGGTCATAAAAATGCCGCCGGAGCTGATTCGATGGAATCTATGGAACTCACATTAAAGCACTTTGAGGCTCTCCTGGTGGAATACCAGGCAAGTTTAACCTCAAATATGGAAGACTACCTATGAGGACATACATGATGATGCTTTTAGTAAGCACGATGATATTCTCCAGTTGCTCTCAAACTCATGTGGAAAAGAATGGAGTATTACCTGGTAATAATCAGTTGAATGAAGAAATCATCAATGCTAATAAAAAGGTAGTCGATCTGGAGGACCAACAAATCAAGAACCTTATTAAACGATATGGCTGGGAAATGATTGAGACCGGCACAGGACTAAGGTATATGATAAATCAGGAAGGAAATGGTGAAAAGCCTGTTATTGGAGATATAGCTACGATTAACTATGAAATACGACTGATCGCTGGCGAAGTGGTGTATTCTTCAAAGGAATCAGGCCCAAAAACCTTTAGAATAGGAAGTGGTGGAGTAGAAGGAGGGCTTGAAGAAGCCATACTGCTTTTGCGGGTGGGAGATAAAGCAAAAATAATCATGCCCTCGCATTTGGCTCACGGTCTTATTGGAGATCAGAACCGAATCCCGGGCAAGGCTACCTTGATCTACGACCTGGAATTCGCCGGAATTGAAAGAGCGAAATAATAATTGTAATCTGTCAGAATAATTAATAATCAATTAAATTCAAAATCCTTAAAAATGAGAAAACTAAGTGTAATCACCTTGCTTTTGGTTGCTGCAGCATTAATTCTCTATTCATGCTCCAAGTATCCAGGCTATAAAAAGTCCGACAATGGCTTTTACTATAAATTTTATGTTGAAAACAAAGATTCAATTAAAGCCGATACCAATTTTATCCTGACTTTACAAATTAAATACCAGGTTAAGATAGATGGAAAGGATAGCGTATTCTTCGATTCTAAAGAGATGGCCAAACCGTTCCAGATTAGTCTGCAAACACCGCAATTTAAAGGTGATGTCTTCGATGCTTTTTCAATGCTTCACCAGGGTGATAGTGCCTCTTTTATCCTGAATGCTAAAGATTTTTTCACAAAAACAGCTCAATATCCTTCTGTTCCTGCAGGAATTGATAGTACAAGCATGATTTATTTCTATGTGAAAGTACTTAGTATTGAGTCTTTGGAACAGATGAAGAAAGCCGAAGAAGCCCGTGCGATGAAGTTCAAAGCTGAAGAAGGCGGAAAACTGCAAGCCTATATCTCAGCCAAAGGAATAACAGTAACTCCATCTGAATCAGGAATCTATTTCATTGAGGAGAAAGCCGGCTCTGGACGTTTAATCCAGAAAGGTGACATGGTCAAGATTGATTTCTCTGTATTAACCATCGATGAAAATAAAGTGTTTTCAACATCTGACAGGAAACAACCTATTACATTTGAATATGGTCAACCTTTTGATACACAAGGTTTTGATGAAGCCATAGGCAAAATGAAAAATGGTTCAAAAGCCCGTGTAATTGTTCCCTCATCAATGGCTTTTGGTGAAAAAGGAAGAAGGGATATGAGTGGAAATGATATCATACCACCTTATAGTACTATTATCTATGATGTTGAAGTATTGGAGATAAAAACCAAAGCAGAACACGAGAAGGAACAAGCTGCCAAGGAAGCTAAAAGTAAAGCGGAAGTCAAAGCTGCTGAAGCAAAGGAACCTGGTTTGATCCAGAGTTACCTGAAAGAAAAAGGAATCACAGCAAAACCAACTGCCTCCGGACTATATTATGTTGAAAAAGTTAAAGGTAAAGGTGCAAAAGCTGTAGCAGGCAAAAAAGTAAGTGTACATTATACAGGCCGACTCCTTGATGGAACCGTATTCGATTCATCATTGGAAAGAAAGCCTGCTCAACCCTACGAATTCCCATTAGGAACCGGACAAGTAATTCCAGGATGGGATGAAGGTATCGCCCTGATGAATGAAGGTGGTAAAGCAATCCTTATCATTCCCTCAAAGCTGGGTTATGGTGGAGCCGGAAGTGGTGAAATAATCAAACCTTTCTCCCCACTCGTATTTGATGTGGAATTGGTGAAAGTGAGTAAATAAATCATCCTCACTCTAAAACTTCAACTGCCAGGTTTTCCTGGCAGTTTTTTTTTATATCCATGAAATAAATAATGCTATACTAATGCCTATTTTGGATGAAAGCATCATTCCCTGCCTGCAATAAACCAAGGATTAAGTAGGTTTTCCTTATTATAAACAACTTCTTTCCCTGAAAGATACTCATTAACATAACAACCGGCAAAGCGAGCAATAGCATGTCCTGCCGCAGTATCCCACTCCATAGTAGGGCCAAGCCTGGGATAGAGATCCACGGTGCCTTCTGCCAGGGAGCAAAATTTCAAGGAGCTGCCTTTTGAAAGATATTCTACTTTTTCTATTCCAATTACCGCATTTTTTATAAAATCGGTAGTCTCCTGGTTCATATGTGAAACACTGCTGGCAACCACAAATTGGCCTTCATTTTTAGTCACAGGAAGCTTATCCGATAACTCAATTACCTGGTTTAAGGTGATCTGCGGAAGAATATGGTTCTTCACTAAGTAACGATAGGAACCATAACCTTCAATGCCAAAATATAATAACCCCGTAACCGGTACATAAATAATCCCGGCTATTGGCTTACCATGCCTGATCCTTGCAATATTAACAGTGAATTCACCGGTCCTTTTCACAAACTCTTTTGTTCCATCTAATGGATCCACAAGCCAATACTCTTCCCAATTGCTTCTCAATTCATAGGGATAAGATTGGCCTTCTTCACTTAACAAAGGAATACCGGGTGTTAACAACTTCTTTATTACTTCATGTGCATGCTGATCTGCCAATGTTAATGGGCTTTGGTCTGCTTTTAATTCAACAGAAAAGTCCTGGCTATATACATTCATTATTGCTTTTCCAGCCAGTATAGAAGCATGTATTGCATTTGCGATTTGTTCTTCAAGCATTTATCTGACTTTCATTTAAAATAATCGTGAATAATCCTCAGGTCAATTTACTGATACTTTCCAGCCTTGTTTTATAAACGTGCATCTCATCCCTTAGCCGTGCCGCTTCATAAAAATCAAGTTCTTTTGCAGCCTTCTCCATAGCCCTGCGTGTCTCATCCACTAATTTCTTCAACTGATCTTTATTTAGATATTGAATCAATGGATCTGCAGCTATATTGGCTTCAACTTTTTCTACATAGGCTTTTGGCGCTTTCACACGGGAATCGGCAACAGATGTCTGACCAATAATCTCTCCTGTTGTTTTGAGGATTTGAGTGGGAGTTATATTATGTTCAGTATTATATTGTATCTGTTTTTCCCTTTTCCTGCTGGTTTCATCTATGGTTCTCTGCATCGAATCAGTCACCTTGTCAGCATAGAAGATCACAAGGCTGTTGATGTTTCTGGCAGCACGACCAGCAGTCTGGGTTAGAGACCTTTCTGATCGCAAAAATCCCTCTTTATCTGCATCCAGTATTGCCACAAGAGAAACTTCCGGCAGGTCTAATCCTTCTCTAAGCAAATTGACGCCCACCAGTACATCAAATGTTCCCAGACGCAAATCCCTCAGTATCTCAATTCTTTCAAGGGTATCCACTTCAGAGTGAATATAGCGGCATCGTATCCCCACCTTAGCCATATACTTTGTGAGTTCTTCGGCCATTCGCTTTGTTAGTGTTGTTACCAGGGTTCTCTCACCAACCTGTGTTCTCTTCTCAACCTCATCCAAAAGGTCATCGATCTGATTAAGGCTAGGCTTTAAAACAATACGTGGATCCAGCAATCCGGTAGGCCTGATGAGTTGTTCCACCACCACGCCTTCGCTCTGCTTCAGTTCATAATCAGCCGGAGTGGCGCTCACGTAAATAACCTGCTCATACATTGTTTCAAATTCCTCGAACTTCAATGGCCTGTTGTCCATCGCGGAAGGTAGCCGGAATCCATACTCCACAAGGTTTTGCTTGCGTGATCTGTCACCACCATACATCGCCCTGATTTGTGAAACAGTCACATGACTCTCATCAATGACCATCAGGAAATCATCAGGAAAATAATCAATCAGGCAGAATGGACGGTCACCGGTTTTTCGGTTATCAAAGTAACGGCTATAGTTCTCAATTCCAGAGCAATACCCCAGTTCCCGCAACATTTCCACATCATAAGTAACACGGTCTTCAAGACGTTTGGCTTCAAGATGCTTTCCAATACTATTAAAGTATTCTACCTGTCGGGCCATGTCAGACTGAATATCCCAAATAGCATCCTTCATCTTTTCCTTCGATGTAACAAAGATATTGGCAGGAAATAATACTAGCTCTGTCAATTCTTCAATCCCACGACCATTCAATGGGTCAAATGATTCAATTAACTCTATTTCATCACCGAAAAATATGACCCTGTAAGCAATATCATCATAGGCCGGGAAAATGTCTACCGTATCTCCCTTCACCCTGAACTTTCCTCTGCTCAGATCCAATTCAGTCCTTGAATACAAACTCTCAACCAAAGCATGAAGAAATTTATTCCTGCTAAGATTATCACCTTTCTGAAGCTTGATGACACTATTATTGAAATCTTCCGGATTTCCAATACCGTAAATACAGGAAACAGATGAAACAACTATCACATCCCGTCTGCCTGACAATAAAGCCGAAGATGCACTTAACCTCAGTTTCTCAATCTCCTCATTGATGGAAAGATCCTTTTCAATGTAAGTATTTGTCACAGGGATAAAGGCTTCCGGTTGATAATAATCATAATATGAAACAAAATATTCAACCCTGTTTTCAGGAAAGAACTGCTTAAACTCCCCGTATAGTTGGGCTGCAAGCGTCTTATTATGGCTGAGTACAAGGGTAGGACGATTGACCTCCTGAATGACATTGGCAATCGTAAAGGTCTTGCCTGACCCGGTAACTCCTAAGAGCACCTGGGCAGCATCTCCTCGGTTGAGGCCTTCAACCAGTTGCTTGATGGCTTCCGGTTGGTCGCCCGTTGGAGAATATTCTGATGTTAATTTAAAATTCATGGATTTGAAGTTCAAGAAAATGATTTGAACAGGGATTATTCTTCCCTGGTACTGATAGTAGTAATAATGGGATAATGATCTGAATATTCATTGTGAATGGTCTTGTAATCCAATACTTTAAATGTTCGATCTGTGAATATATAATCAATCCTGAGGATAGGCAGGATCTGGGCATAGGTCTGACCTAAGCCGGTACCCGCTGCTTTAAATGTATCAGTATGCGTTTTAGCAATTTGCCGGTACACATAGGATGTAGGTGTATCATTGAAATCTGCACAAAGAATGACCTTATATGGAGAATTACTGATCAGTGCTGATAATTCATCTACCTGAACAGACCTCTTAATGAATGCATTCTTCATTTTTGAGAGAATTGACTTCGATCCTTGCGTAAAGTCATTGTTTTTCACTGAATTACGGGTGATGTCATTGACAAATAAATAGTCTTCTTTCCCAAACCGTATCGATTCCATATGGGTATTTATTACCCTTACCGTATCGTGTGGAAGTGCTATATCAGTTATTATGCAGAAATTTCTGTAAGTATTCAGGTAACAAATCTTCTGACTGGAAATGATAGGATATTTGCTAAACGTGATTAAACCGAATGGAAGCAGCTTCTTTCCGTTGTCAATATAGGCCTCATAATGATAGTTTGCATTCAGTTTGCTCTTGATGGTCTCTGCATACATCTTACCATTATAATATTCCTGCAAACAAAGAATATCAGCATTTTCATTTCCAATCAGTTCAAAAATGCCATCCCTCGACCTGGAAACGAGTTTTGTGTCTTTCCAGTTATATAGGTCAAATAGCCTCACATTGTAGGACATGATTTTTAAGCCGTCTTTTTCAAGAATTTTTTCAGAAGCTCCCCTAAACTGAATAAAAGAATGGAACTGATTGTATCCCAATAGAATACAAATAAGTGAGATTAAAAAGTAACGCTTTAAGAATACAATCCAGAACAAAACGAAGAAAAGATTGATAATAAGCAGGAAAGGGTAGGAGAGGCCTGCAAATGCGAGTGGCCAGAAATCAGCCGGAGACACTCTGGCGGCTATATAGGAACAGATAAGCAGAAAAGCAAAGACAATATTGACGAAGATCATCAACTTGGTCGGAATTGATGTCTTAACAATTTTAGGTTTTGCATTGCTCTTCTTCACCATATATTACCGGATTCCCGCGGTTCTATTTAATTCATTTGAGATGATTTTCTATTCAATGATTCCTTGTTGGTTCAGGCGTTCTTACATTATTTGTTACTAAACTTAAACAGGAATTCTTTCTCTTCTTCAGTCAGACTCTTATATCCAGATTTTGCGATTTTATCCAGGATAACGTCTATTTTCTTTTGACTTAGCGCCTTCATGGCATTATACTCTTCATCTGATAATGGTTTGCCTGATTTATAGACAGGTTTTATCTTTCGTTTACTCAGCCCTGTTTTACGAAGGAAACTACGAATAGGATCAGAGAAAGCAAAGTTGCCGGATGGGACAGCTAGTATATAAATCACACCGGCAAGAGCACCCCCTAAATGGGCAAAATGTCCGCCTGCATTGCTGGAACGCAGCATGAAAACATCCATTATAATCATGAAAAGTGCAATGTACTTGATTTTTACCTGTCCTATAAAAAGAAGGTTTATTGCATAATTAGGAACAAGTGTAGATGTTGCAATTACGACCGCAAGCACGGAAGCCGACGCTCCAATAGCTACTGCAACTCCCAGGCTTTGACTAAAGACAGGGAAGACATTAAAGGCTGCCATAAATGTGAGTGCACCCAGTATGCCTCCAAAAAGATAAACGAATAATAATCGTCTTCCATTCATGAATTCCAGGAAGATCTTCCCAAACCAATAAAGCCATAACATATTCACCAGGAGATGCCAGAAATCCAGGTGAAGAAACATATAGGTAATAACGGTCCAGGGTTTGCTTAACCATTGATCCAATCCTGCCGGAACAGCAAGCCACTTTTCAATGGCAAGTATCCATTCAGTTTCGATAGGATTCTCTGGCGTTTGAAAAAGAAAAAGAAATACTCTCAGGAGGTTGATGATAAACCAAACCAAAATATTCACCAATATCAACCTGTTTAATGAGGAATGATCTCTCAAAAAAATACGGATTCTATCACCTAACGGAACACTCTGAAACATTTAGGATTACATTATTTCAAGTTAGGACTAATACAAATTATTGTTTCTTCGGTTCTTTTCTTGTCTTTTCCAATAGATAATCAGGAAAAAGCCAAAAATCATCCCTCCAAGGTGAGCAAAATGGGCCACTTCCCCAGTATCGAAGAAGCCTGAAATTAATTCCAATGCTCCAAAAAGAATTACAAACCACTTTGCCTTTATAGGGATAAAGAAATATAAATAAATCAATGAATTAGGAAATAACATTCCAAAGGCAAGCAATAATCCATAGATTGCACCCGAAGCACCCACAACAGTAGGCAAATTGAGATAATACTCCTTATAATCAGAAACAAAATTTACTGATTCCTGCAATGCCTCGATATTACCGGGGTTTCTTTGTAAAATATCAAGTGTGGATGAAAAACGCTGAAACTCATCATACATTTCAACAGAGTTCTCATTGACAGCGAATTTATGCTGAGAGATAAAGGTTTGAAGATTTGCAAGGTTAGGATCGTTGATGAAACCTTCCATGAGTTGAAGCACAGGATTTATTTGAATGTAGAAAATGAGATAATGTAATAATGCTGCTCCAATGCCTGTAAAAATATAAAAAATTATAAACCTTCTTGGTCCCCAAACATTCTCAAGGACACTACCAAACATCCATAAGGCAAACATATTGAAGAAGATATGCGAAAAGCCCCCATGCATGAACATATAGGTAATGAACTGATAAGGAGCAAACTCACTTGAAGCAAAGTAATGAAGCCCAAGTAAATCCTGAAGATCAATATTCATTGCACTTCCAAGCCCGATTGTGGCAAGGAAAAACAAAATATTCAGAATAATTATATTCTTGACAACAGGTGGTAAGACTCTGAATCCTGTAGGGCTATATTGTCCGTAACTCATGCTGATTTTAAGTGTTTAATGAAGTAATTTTTCAATTTCTATTTGATTAAGAATCCGCAATATCTGCTTTCCATCCGGAGCCATATCTGGTACTTTACAAGCAAAAAGTTGATCAATCAAGGATTGCATTTCTTCCGTCTGCAATACTTTGCCGGATTTTATAGCAATTGTTTTGGCCAAAATCCCTGCAAATTTCACTCTACCGGCAGATCCAGGTTCTACCTTATTTTTCTTGTAATCTTCGAGAATCTCACCAATGAATTCTTCTATTGCTTTTATTGGCAGGGAAGCAGGAATTGAATTTACCACGAACGAACCACCTCCTAATTCATTAATATCAAATCCAAGTTTACACAGATCATTCTTAATCTCAATTAGAATATCACTGTCAACCATGGATAATTGGATGGTTATCGGAAATAAATTCAACTGTTGGGTTCCTGGTTCCTTTTCGAGCATCGTGCTAATCTGCTCAAAAAGTATCCTTTCATGCGCCCTTTGCTGATCAACAATTAGTAAACCTGATTTAACATTGGATATAATATAACGGTTTTGAACCTGAATAAGTTTGGCAGCAGGAAATGAATTTACCATCAATTCTGTTGGATGGTTATTCCTGGTTGCTGATGATAAATCTGTTTCAAACAATTCTGACTTGTTTGCACCTGGCTCCAGATCATTGGAAGATCTGACAATTTCATACACCTTTTCCCATTCATCGCGGTTTGCACGCAGACCTTCTGTTGGTTTCTGGAGTACAGGCTTTACCTGATTAAAAGGATTATAATCCGGATTGATCCTGATCGTGGGAGCTTTCACCTCATGACCCGGTGGTAAAGGGTGGTCAAATATAGCCTCCCTTTCAAAATCCAGGATAGGAGTAAGGGTAAACATTCCCAGTGCATGTTTAACAGCTGATCGCATCGATCCATACAAAAGTGGACCGTGTTGGAAATTTACTTCTGTTTTGGTAGGATGTATGTTGACATCTATAGTGAGAGGGTCAACTTCAATAAAAAGGAAATAAGAAGGAATCGCAGACTCCGGAAGCAGTTCTTCAAACGCTTGTTCCACAGCATGGTGAAGATAGGAATGCCTGATAAATCTTCCATTGGCAAAAAAATACTGTTCACCTCTCGTCCTTTTTGCAGCCTCTGGTTTACCAATAAATCCGAATATCTGAACCTGCTCAGTCTTCATATCTACTGGTAAAAGCTTTTCATTAATATTACTGCCAAAAAGATGAACAATCCGTTGTCTGAGATTGACTTTACTAAGTTGAAAAACCGGTTTCTCATTGTGAACCAGGCTTAACTCAACATCCGGATGTACAAGGGCGATTCGTTGAAATTCCTCCAGAATATGCCTGAATTCAACAGAATCTGACTTCAAAAAATTTCGTCTGGCGGGTATATTAAAAAATAAATTCCTTGCTGAAATGGAGGTCCCTTTCGGACAACTCACAGACTCCTGGCTTTTAATTCTGGATCCTTCAATAATCACTGAAGTACCCAATTCATCCGCTTCTTTGCGGGTTCTGAGTTCCACCTGGGCAACTGCTGCTATTGAAGCTAATGCCTCTCCTCTGAATCCAAGTGTACGTATAGCAAAAAGGTCTTTGGCTTCTCTGATCTTTGAAGTAGCATGTCTTTCAAAACACATCCTGGCATCAGTAACAGTCATACCTGTACCATTATCGATTACCTGGATTAGCGTGCGCCCGGCATCTTTAATAATCAGTTTGATTTGTGTTGCTCCTGCATCAATTGCATTTTCCATTAATTCCTTCACGGCAGAAGCAGGCCTCTGAATCACCTCACCAGCAGCAATCTGGTTGGCAACAGAATCCGGAAGTAACCGTATGAAATCGGACATGGTAAATATTACTTAGAAAAGGTACGCACAAAAGCTTTATGTTTTGCGCTAATTAGACAACGAAAATAAAATATAGCAACAGTAGGGCCAGGAATAAAGCAATAATAAGTTTTCTTGTGCCAGATTGTTTGCGCTCCATTTTCTCCTTCAACTTCCAGCTTTGATGCATCTTTTCTCTTAGTTGCGAAGTCTCATCATTATTTTCTCCTGCTAACCTGGCTCTGTGCAGACGTTGCTCAAATTCTTCCTGCTCCTTATTATAAAAGAGTGGTTTATAATTGAATTGACGAGGCTTAACTGTCTTAAATCCAACAAGTTTCATCTTATTATTATTTTGATTGCCATTCAAGTCAATGCTGCCGAATGAATATACAAAGGTATTTTAATTTTATCAAACTTCTGCATTGACCTTACCTGAAACGAAACAACATTTTCTCCATTATTCATCGTTTCAATGAATATGTAAAATGTAGAATTGAAACATAGCACTAGTTATTGAATAAAAAAAAACTCCTGCTTTTAGGCAGGAGTCTTCTCAAATATAAAGACTTTATTTACCTGGCAAAATATTCACTCTTACTGGTAACCAGGTGATAAGCTCCAAAGAATACAGAAACAAAGAAAACATCTCCAATTATTCCATTCAGGAAGAAGGGGAGTCCTGCAATATAGGCTTGCAATAAACCTGGAAAGTCAGGACTATATGGCATCATTCCGGTTAACCAGGATCCATAATTGGTAATCAGGTAAAATATTGTAGATGAAGCAAGGGATGCAGAGAGAATATTTAAAGCTCCCAGCTTCTTTCTCAACAGGAAACCCATCGATACTATAATAAGGAAACTAATGTAAACAGGAATCATTACCTCATGGAAACCTATGATGGCATCACTCAACAGCATAGCTACTATAGGGATGATAAAAGCAAGATCTTTACGCTTTAAATAAGTCCCTCCGAATAAAGCAATTGCAGCAATTGGAGTAAAGTTTGGCCAATGGGGAATTAGACGCAACATGGCCCCGATAAAAATTACACTAAGAATAAAAAGGAATTTTGGGGTTAATAGGGACTTGTTCATGGTTTATTGAATTAAGGTAGCAAATGTAAAAAAAACCAGCCGGCTTAGGCCATCAATCAGTTATTTATACTAACAATTATTGTAAGAATTTGTTAATTATCTTACACATCATCCTGAAATATACACGAATACTTCCTTTTTCTTTCTGCCGGGACTATGCAGATAAATAATAAATTTACAACTTATTATTCAAGAGATACCTGATTTTATGAGACCAATATTCACCATTGTGTTCACTTTAACTACTTTTTTGATGCTTAACTCTTGCCATGATCTAAAAAGGAAAGCAGACCTGATCATTTATAATACACTGATTTACACTCTGGATAGTACCGATAGTAAAGCTTCTAGCCTAGCCATTCGGGATGGTAAAATCCTTGCAGTTGGAAATGATGCTGATATCAGAAGTCGTTACTGGTCTGATAATAATATCAACGCTAAAGGCATGGTAGTTTACCCGGGATTTATTGATGCACATTCTCATTTTTCAGGCTTTGCTCAATTTCTGAGATATGCGGATCTCAGTAAAGCGGAATCATTTAAAGATGTTCTTTCCATCATCAGCGACTACCATACAACTTATCCTGATCGGTGGGTGATGGGTAGAGGCTGGGACCAAAACAAATGGCCGGGAAAACAATTCCCGGACAATGCAGAGCTTAACCGTCTTTTCCCTGATATTCCTGTTGTTCTCACTCGTGTTGATGGACATGCTGTCCTGGCAAATAATGCAGCAATCAGGAAAGCTGGTTTGCATCCTCCTTTTACTTCAGGGGAAGCAATATTGATTGAGGGAAAACCCACCGGTATTTTCCTGGAACACACAGCTGACCTTCTAAAGGCTGTTATTCCTCAGCCAACTGATACTGAAATGACTGAATTACTTCAACAGGCAGCAGCCCTTTGTTATCAAGTAGGCCTTACAGGTGTTAATGATGCAGGAATCGATAAGGAAACAATTTTACTTTATGATACTTTGTTAAAGTCAGGTGCGCTTCAAATGAGAATCGATGCCATGATTAACCCTACTGAAGAGAATATGGATTATTTTATGAAGAGTAGTGGATATCGAACTCCTTTTTTGAGAGTAGGTTCAGTTAAGATTTATGCTGATGGGGCCCTCGGTTCCAGGGGAGCATGCTTGCTTCAGCCATATTCAGATGATCCTGGTAATAAAGGAATCATGGCCATTCGGGATACAGAAATGAAGTATATCTGCAACAGGGCACATAAAAGTGGCTTCCAGGTGAACACACATGCGATAGGTGATTCAGCAATTAGAAAAGTATTACGCATTTATGCTGGTTTTCTGGGTGAAAAAAATGATCTCAGGTGGAGAATAGAACATGCACAGGTTGTGAATGAAAAAGATTTTGATCTTTTCGGTAAATATTCCATAATACCCTCTGTTCAAGGTACACATGCCACTTCTGATATGGCCTGGGCCCGCACTAGATTAGGAACCAACCGCTTGAAAAATGCTTATGCCTATCAGAAACTTATGATGCAAAATGGCTGGTTAGCTAATGGCACTGATTTCCCTGTCGAAAATATTGATCCATTAGCTACATTCTATGCAACAGTATGCAGGAAAGATGCTGATGGGAATCCCCAGGATGGCTTTCAAAAAGAGAATGCTCTATCCAGATTGGATGCTCTGAAAAGTATTACATTTTGGGCGGCAAAATCAGCATTTGAAGAACAATACAGGGGTAGTATTGAGGTTGATAAATATGCCGACCTTGTTGTTCTTGATAAAGATATTCTTTCAATCCCTGAAAATGAAATTCTGAAAACAAAAGTGGCCTATACAATTCTCAATGGTAAAATCGTATATTATCAGAAGAAATAGTATTTCCCAAACATCTTGACGATGGTCAGAATTAATTTCCTATTTGTCGGAGTATTTCAGCCATTTCACTGAAGATCATTGCTGTAGCACCCCAGATAAAGTGATTCCCGATGCGGTACCCGGGAACATCCATAGTGTAATCATTTCTAAACTGAAGTTGCTTTTGAACGATATTTTCTGGTTTCAGAATGTCTTCTATGTTGAATTCAATGATTTCTTTCACTTCTATCGGATCTGCTATAAACCTTGGTCTTTCTTCAGAAAATCCAATATAAGGATACACGATATAGTTGCTAGGCGGGATATACAATGGGCTTAGGGTACCCAATATATGAATCTTTGATATGTCAATGCCCATCTCCTCCTGAGTCTCACGCAAAGCTGTAGCCTCAAGCGATTCATCTCCTTGTTCTGATTTACCACCCGGAAGACTTATTTGACCAGAATGAACACCTTCATACTCTGGCCTTTGCATAACTACGGTGAACAGTTGCTGGTTCCATGGATACAACAATATTAAAACACTACTAACAATAGCATCAGAAGGTGGAGTGGTGTGCAAGGTAGTTTTTCTTACAGCAGGAGCCATCTGCCAATGTGAATCAGTTCCGGGTAAGGGTAGGGAGCAACGTTGCTTTATTGATGTAATTCTTTCTGCAAGATTATTTTTTTTGAGATCATGGGAATTCTCTGACATCATACGATCTGGTACATGTTTTGATAAACTGGATATAATATTAGAAACAAAAATAGGCTTAATAGGTTTTACAATCAGGGTATGAATAAGATTTTGAGAGTAATTGCCTAAATTTGCAGTAACATTTTTAGTCATGATTAAAGAAAAAAAAGATTTCTCTCTTAATCCTCTGGATATTGAAAACCAGGGAAATGAACTCATCCTCTTTAATGACGACATTAATACTTTTGATTATGTTATTGAGTCTTTAATGGAGGTTTGCCGGCATTCGGCAGAACAGGCAGAACAATGCGCCATAATAGCTCATACAAATGGGAAATGTGCCGTAAAAAAAGGAGAGATGTCGGAGTTACAAGCTTTTCATGATGAGATGAAACGCAGGGGCTTAATAACCCAAATTTCGTAAGAATTGGAGAACATTTCTTCATAGACCAATGTATATATAATAGTAAATTGAATGTTTATATACTTAAAAACATACTAAATGAAACTTATCAGAGTGTCAATTTCTATGCTTGCTGTATTATTATTAGTTACTGCTTGTCAAAAGGTACCTATTACAGGAAGAAAACAAATTAAGTTGCTACCATCCAGTACAATGGCTCAGATGGGAAACGAATCTTATACTTCATTCCTTAAAGATAATCCTCCCGTAAATCCACCCACTGTGCAATCTGCATTAGTAACTAGTGTTGGACAGAGAGTAAGTCTAGCTGTGAATAAATACATGAATGAGAATGGATTCTCTAAAAGGATTGAAGGGTATAAATGGGAATTCAACACAGTACAAAGTGCAGATGTTAATGCATGGTGTATGCCAGGTGGAAAAGTGGTTGTTTACACAGGTATTTTACCCTTGACAAAAGATGATGCAGGTCTGGCTGTTGTTCTGGGACATGAAATAGCCCACGCTGTTGCTGATCATGGAAATGAAAGAATGAGCCAGCAGCTTGCCATCCAGTTAGGTGGTATTTCACTGGCTGTAGCCATGCAACAAAAACCGCAGCAAACCCAGGACATCTTCATGATGGCTTACGGAGTGGGATCACAACTTGGCCAGCTGGCTTATTCCCGTCAACATGAATTGGAAGCAGATAAGTTAGGTTTAATCTTTATGGCAATGGCTGGTTATAATCCGGAACGTGCCATCTCTTTCTGGCAGGAAATGGCTGCTCAGGGAGGCAACAAACCACCTGAAATCATTAGTACTCACCCCAGTGATGAACGACGGATAGCACAGATACGATCCTTCCTCCCGGAAGCGATGAAGTATTATCAACAGGGAAAGGCCGTTAATACAAACACCCAAAGTCCTCCCTCTGATCCGGCTAATAATAATACACAACCCACAACTAAACCTAAAGTGGGCGTAAAGGTCAAGTGAGCTGAAAAGCGATTTTAAACTCCAGCGACTTTAAACGCCCTCTCAAAAGGGCGTTTTTTATGCCAGAGTGAAGTCATAAGATTGATATACTTTTCATACTAAGAATGCAAAGAACATCATGAAAATAAATTCTATTACAGATAAAGATCAGAGAAAAGTGATCCGGCACCAGTACAAACTGCTGGCCACATCCTGCAAACATATTACTTCAAAGCAAGATAGGAAATTGATCCGGCAAGCTTTTCTGGATGGCATCGAAATTTTTGCAGATCAATTGAGAGAAAATGGGGACCCATACTTCATTCATTCAGTTTCTGTTGCCGGAATTGTTGCAGAAGAAATGGAACTCGATACTACCAGCATTATCGCGGCATTGCTTGAGGATGTGCCATTGCTGGATAATGAAAAAATGCCGGACATAGAAAAGAAATATGGGAAAAGAGTAGCTGCTATTATATCCAATCTTCATCGAATTACAGCATTAAGGTTGAATAAAGTTTCTATCAATTCAGAGAATTTTATCCAACTACTCTTGACCATGTCAACCGATATTCGTGTAATCCTGATCCGATTGGCTGATCGTTTGAACTTGATGAGAATCATTGATTTATTGCCTCAATCACAGCAGCTCCAGGTTTCTTCTGAAACTTCCGGACTGTATGCACCTTTGGCTCATCGACTTGGCCTGTACAGGATCAAGAATGAACTCGAAGAATTGGCCATGAAACATTCATATCCGGAAATATTTAATAGAATTTCAATAAAAATTGAAGAAAACAAGGAAGAGCAACAAAAATACTTTCAGCAATTTATCAGCCCTATTCAGGATGTACTGAAGTCGAATGGACTGGATTTCGAGATTAAATACCGTACAAAATCGATTCCTTCTATTTGGAATAAAATGAAAAAACAGAATATCGATTTCGAACAGGTTTTTGATTTTTTTGCCATCCGGATAATCACAAAAAGTGCTTTAGAAGATGAAAAATCCGATTGCTGGAAATCCTATTCGTTGGTTACCAATATTTATCCACCTAACCCATCCAGGTTAAGAGACTGGATTTCTGCTCCAAAAACAAATGGTTATGAGTCTTTACACACTACGGTGCATGGACCTAAAGATAAATGGATTGAAGTGCAGATTCGTTCTGCCCGAATGGATGAAGCCGCTGAGAAGGGGAGGGCTGCCCATTGGAAATATAAGGAACAGACTGCAAATGCTGAAGAATCGGCCGAAAAATGGTTGGCAAACATCCGGTCAATTTTAGAGAACTATACACCTGGAGAAGATGAGATGGATAATTCCACAAGGATGGAATTGTTCTCAGATTATGTTTATGCTTTCACTCCCCAGGGTGATCTGAAGAAGTTAAAAGCCGGAGCAACTGTACTTGATTTTGCATTTGATATTCATTCTGAAATCGGGCAAAAATGCACTGGAGCAAAGGTTAACAACCTTTATGTACCTCTGAAATTCGTTTTGAAAACTGGTGACCAGGTTGAGATAATAACTTCAAGAAGCCAAAAACCAAATAAGGATTGGCTTACTTATGCAACTACAACTAAAGCAATTACCAGGATCAAACGATGCCTGAAAGATGAAGAATTCTCCAGGGCTGATATTGGGAAAGGTATGCTAATGAGAAAACTCAGCCAGTTGAAAATCAATTACTCCGATGAAATAGGAAATAAATTGGTCAGCTATTTTAAAGCAGCTAGTATTCTCGATCTGTTTCATGGGATAGCAGAGGAAAAATATGATCTTCAGAAAACTAGGGAAGCATTAAATCCATCACCTAAGGCAGAAGATCTTAAACCTGTTGAAAAACTTTTCCCCAAAAATGAGCAGAAGGTCTCAAAGAAATTAACCCATAAAACACTGGTCATAATCAATGAAAATACTCCTCTTGCTGATGTCAAATTATCCAAATGCTGCATGCCGGTGCTGGGTGATGAAATATTCGGTTTTGTAACAGTAGCTGAAGGTATTAAGATTCACCGCACAAGTTGCACTAATGCCCCTCAAATGCTGAGCAGGTATCCATACAGGGTTGTTTCTGCAAGGTGGGCTCAAAATGCAGAAGTAACTTCGTATATTGCCACATTAAAAATCACCGGTGAAGATAGAATGGGCATGTTGAATAGCATTTCAGATATTATTACAAAAGACCTGAATGCAAATATCAGGTCCATTCACCTGAACTCTAACCAGGGAAAATTTGAAGGCACAATTTCCATAAACGTTGACAGTAAATCTCATCTTGATCTTATCACAGCAAGGCTTTCAAAACTCAAAGGAGTTAAAAGAGTAATAAGAGAGCAGTAAACGAATCGTTATGACTAAGCCAATTCTTCATGAAGATAAAATCCATTTGCAGGAAGGGTTTGCATATGAATTCATGATCTTAGACAAGGTTATGCTTCAGGATCATAAGGAGTATTTCATTTTATCAGATCCAAACAGAATGAAACATTTCCTGGAAGCTTCACCCTATGCCAATTATCCGATGGCGAAAATGAGCCGCATTTCCTGCCTGGTATCGAAAATAAATTGTACAGGAAGGATCTTTCTTGAACCAGAGCACCCAAAATATAAAATCGGAGAAATCTATCAATTCCAGGTTTTCTCTAATGATTCGCAGGGCAATCTTGATGAGATTGAAATCGGTGACCTACTTGGAAGTCGCTGGGTTTTGAAATTGGATCATGGGCAGAAGTATTCAGGGACGACCATAAAATGCTTGATAATAAGCTTTAAAAAAGGTATTCCAGAAATCAAAATATTGTAATCATCATAAGTTAATCTTCCTAAAACACTGATATACTGGATAAAACATATGTGAACCGTTATTAACAATTGTTCATATCCTAAGTTCAAATTATGTGAAGTAAAATATCGATTAACACTTGACTTTAGTGGTCACCAGGTATTAATTTTAATTCACCGGATTTAATCAGGATAGCTGGCAAAGAAGAGGGTGATTCTATCAAAAGAAAAATTCTTTTCGAATTCCAAAGCAACCCTCTGCAAAGAGAAACTGTTAAGGAAGATATTGTTAGCATGAATGCTTGAAATTTAATGGTTAAGAAACCTCTGAATGTAATACTCGAAAGAGGAGAACAAACATAAGGTTTCAGGTCTGAAGTAACTAAAGTATTTTATTTTGTTGGAAACAACAGAAAAAGATACAACAGGCGAGAGTATCGAAAGATCACTCACCTGAAAAAGAAGCCAAGGATCTAGCCATTAATAATCAGCAATCATACGTTCAGGGAGTTTTCTACGGGAAACTTTTGAATCGGTATCCGGGTTAGCAGAGGTACATTTCCCTAATTTCGAGAATGGATCTGGCGACAGAAACAAAAAGAAATCAAGAGATTTTCGGTTTAGGCCGGGCAATCCGGGAAATGAGGTCCTGAAATACTGGCATCAGGTTTTAGGATTCGGCTGTCGGTGCGTTTGTGAAAGCAAATACCTCCTGCAGCAGCCTCAACCGCAGAAATTGGTGCATAACTTCACGTTTCTCTCAAAAGATCAGGAAGTTATGATTGTCCGGAAGGAACATTTTCGCGAGAAATGACACAATGGACAAGAAAACCTAAGTTGATGAAAGGCTTCGGTCTGAAGTATCACTTACCCAATCACTCTCCAGGGAGTAAAAGGGATTCTGCGAGGCAATAATCCGGCCAGATTAGCAACTACGGTTGTTAATGCTGGGATGGGGAACTTTCCTGAATAGGAAGTTCCCCATCATTTTTTATTGATTCCATCAATATTTGAAAAAATCACAATTGTTTGTATATGTTGTTTTAAGCAGGATATTACACTAAATTTACCGCCTCAATAAAATTGTATGGCCTCCAATAAATATGCCGTCATTGGTATTGGTCAGTTCGGAAAAGCAATCGCCCGGGCATTGTCCAATAAAGGATATGAAGTAATGGCGATTGATAGTGATGAAGAAATCATTGATAGTATCGGAGATGATGTAGCCTATGCTGTAGCGCTGGATGCTACCGACAAACGAGCGTTGCAGTCGCAGAATATCGAAGAATTTGATGCCGTTGTTGTGGCTATAGGTTCGGATTTTGAACAACGTTTATTATGTACATCCATATTGTTGGATTTGAACATCAAACGTGTCATTACCAGGGCAAATGGCGAAGCTCAGAGGATAATCCTGGAGAAGATGGGTATTAAGGAAATACTTAGTCCTGAAGAAGAAGTAGGGATACTTGTCGCTGAACGAATGCTGAACCCGAGTATTGTAAGCTACCTGCAATTACCCGATGATCATAGAATTGCAGAAATTTATAGCCCATCCAATTGTATTAATAAAACATTTGGTGACATTGACCTTAGGGATAAGTATAAATTAAGCCTTATCACTGTTAAAAAAGAGATCAAGACATTTAAGGATGGGAAATCAATTACTGAGCACCATATCTCAGGGGTTCCGGATTCAAAACAAATGCTTGAGGCATCTGATCGATTGGTTATTTTTGGGCATAACAAGGATATTGATAGATTTCTTGAAATTAATGCATAGTTGAATCTATAGTTATGCCTTTCAGAAAACTCGATAGGGTTAGAGAAAATATTAATATCAAGCTTTACAGGCACAAGAACTATGTAATTATTAGTATGCGTGCCTTGAGTTTCCTGGTATCTCTTATTGCTATCGGAACAATCATTTATTATCATGGATTCCCTGTTACACCTGAATCTCAGAGTTTTACTATCCTTGTTATAAAATTAAGTTTTACCTTTTATATCTTTAAATACCTCATTAAAATATTCTACCACTTCCATCCTTTAGAATTTCTTAAAAGCAATTCTTTCGAGGGATTGATATTGCTGCTTGTTTTGCTGGATGGGATCGCATCACTAATCATGGGTGATTCAGTGGTAAAAACCACTTTTATTAACTTAGGAATGCCAAATATGACCGTGTACTACGGTCTATTTATTCAGATTTACTTTTTTCTCATTATAGCCATCGAAGTTGGAAAAGCAAGCCAAAAAATAGCCATTTTTAAACTCGGCCCATCTGCCTTGCTCTCAATGTCATTCATACTTTTAATTATTAGCGGAGCAGGTTTGTTAATGCTTCCCGAAATGACTGTAAAGGGAATCCGATGGATTGATGCATTGTTTACTTCCACCAGCGCATGCTGTGTAACCGGACTCACATCAGTTGACACAGCTACTGCATTTACTTTTAAAGGGAAAACAATTATTATGTTCCTGATACAACTGGGTGGTTTGAATATATTGTCTTTTGCTACTTTTTTTGCTACTTTTTATAAAAGTGCTGCCGGATTGAAGTATCAGTCTCTCCTGAAAGATATTATTTCTACAGATAAATTGAGTAATACCAGGATACTTTTGAGAAAAATCTTCATGTTTAGCATTGTAATTGAGTTGACCGGTGCTGTACTTATCTTCCTTACATGGCCTAATGAAATGCATTTCAGTACAATGGGGCAGAAAATTTATTTTTCATTATTTCATTCTGTATCAGCTTTCAATAATGCAGGATTTGCATTATTCACTGACAATCTTTATGATATCGGTATCCGGCATGCCTACAACCTCCAATTGATTATTGCGGCACTTATTTTCCTGGGTGGAATTGGATTTATCGTACTGGAAGATATATTTAGTGTGCGCAGAATCAAATTGAGGCATGAACTGAAATGGAAAAAATTGCTTGTTCATTCCAGGGTATCTCTAAATACATCGCTGGTCCTCATAATTGCCGGAGCATTGGTTTTTTACCTTGTTGAAAGAAATAAAGGCATTTCCGGGTACAGCCTTTATGGGAGTATAGTATCCTCTGTATTTCAATCCGTTACTTGCAGAACTGCAGGGTTCAATTCAGTGGATTTTACCCGACTGGCACAACCTGTCCTGATTTTTATGATGATGCTGATGTATATTGGAGCTTCCCCCGGATCTACCGGAGGAGGGATTAAAACAACAACTTTTGCCATCATTCTAAGGTCAGCCTGGAATACCATCAGGGGAAGAAAATACCTTGAAATGCAAAAACATACCATCTCTCTTGATAATATTAATAAAGCTTATTCTATTGCACTCTTTTCGCTTTCGCTGATTTTCATCTCAACATTTATGCTATCAATCACTGATGGGGACATTCCCTTTATTAACCTTTTATTTGAGGAGATATCTGCTTTTGGAACGGTTGGATTATCTACAGGGGTGACTTCTTCAATCTCCTATGCCGGGAAAATGATTCTGATCATGACCATGTATATCGGAAGAATTGGAACATTAACTCTTGCTCTTGCTATTACCCGAAAAGCTTATTATACCAAATACCGATACTCTGAGATTAATATCCTTGTAGGATAAAAAAAAGGGACACATCGTGTCCCTTTCCCTGTTTTTTTATTAAACCATTATGGTTGAATGTTGTTGACTTACACCGCTAAAATAATACTATGTTTGACTTAGAGGCTATTCTTCTTTGTTAAAAGTTGTTAATGATCACAATTCTTCTTTTTCCTGATCGTGATCCTCTTCTTCATGAACTCCATCTCCGGATTCTTTTGTATCAGTGGACTCATCGAAAAAGTCTTCATCATCTTTCTCTGACTTGTTATCGATCTTTACCGGGACTTTAATAAGGTAGCTTGCCTCATCTGTATCCACAGTAATGGCAAAGAAAAATGAATCAGCGCCGGTTTTAACCTTGAATGTATGATTAACCCAACCCAGCGGATATTTCTTCCTAATAGCTTCCATCAATTCCGGAGAAGCACTCTGATAATTGATTATTAGTTTTTTACGTTCATTCTTCATAATTCAAATCTTCAAATCATTGATGTTACAATTATACGGAAAAAATCAAAAAACAATCAATATTTAGATTAATTAACAAATGCTTTAAATAAAATGGTTTTTTCAGTGTTTAATTTGTTCCAGGACTATAGCTGTTCGATTAGTGAGATAAATTCTTAATCTGTTTGATTTTCCATGCTGTTCAGGCATCGTTTGATACTGTATTGACTCATCAATTCTGCCATGCCCGCCAAAAGCTTTATTGTCAGAATTAAGAATTACCTTGTACTTTCCCTTCTTTGGAACAAAAAATTCATAATCAGGAATGGACCTATCAACATGAAAATTGAAAATAAAAATCAAATTTCCTCTTTCATAGATAATGCATTTGTTTTCATCATCAATGTTCAATTCATTGGCATATAATGATGAGGTCAACAATTCCTGTTTCTTGACAAGTTCAATCATTTCCTTATCGAATGCAGCCAGAAACTGATATTTCAACATTGGATCATCCAACAGTGACCATTGTCTGCGGGCATGTTTATAACTCCAGTCATTGCCGACCCTGGGAAAATCAATCCATTCCGGATGACCAAATTCATTTCCCATGAAATTGAGATAGGATTGGCCTCCGAGAGAAATGGTAAAAAGACGGATTAATTTGTGTAATGAGATGCCCCTATCGATTACAGGGTTTGTATCATCAACCTGCATATGAAAATACATCTCTTTATCCATCAGGCGAAAAGCAATGGTCTTATCTCCAACTAACGCCTGATCATGTGATTCACAATAGGCAACAGTACTCACGTAGGGTAAGCGATCATTAAGCACTTGCCACATTTCGCGGATACTCCATTCTTCATCAGGAAGATCTTTCAGATACTTAATCCAGAAATCAGGGATACCCATACCTAGCCTGTAATTAAAGCCCAGGCCACCATCAGAAAGGCTCATAGAGAGCCCTGGCATTCCAGTTACATCTTCAGCAATAGTTATTGCCGAGGGTTTAATTTTATGAACAAGATAGTTGGCGAGCTGCAAATAAGTCACAGCATCCCATTCAACACCATCGGTAAAAAACTTATGAATGTTATCAATTGGTTCATCTCCATGATGATAATACATCATAGATCCCACACCATCAAACCGGAAACCATCAAAATGGAACTCTTCCAACCAGAACTTCACATTAGAGAGTAAAAATTGTATAACCTCTGGTTTACCATAATCAAATAGTTTTGAATCCCAATTAGGATGCTCGCCTCTTTGACCTGGATGAAAATACTGGTGCTCTGAACCATCGAATAGGTTTAATCCTTCATTTAGGTTTTTAACAGTGTGGGAATGAACGATATCCATAATTACAGCTAATCCCATTTTATGGGCAGTCCTGATGAGTTCCTTAAGATCCTCAGGTGTACCGAATCGCGATGAAGCTGCATAGAAATTGGCTACATGGTATCCAAATGAACCATAATAAGGATGTTCCTGGATGGCCATCATCTGAATCGCAGTGTAACCCGCCTTTTTAATCCGGGGTAGTACCTTCTTCGTAAAATCCTTATAGGAGCCAATGCCTTCTTCTTCCTGAGCCATACCCACATGTACTTCATAAATGAGAAGTTGCCCGATTGAAGCCGGATCAAAGGAATCTTTCTTCCAGTCAAATTTTTCCGGAAACCACAATTGCCCTGAATAGTTCTTTGTGTCATCATCCTGGAGTACCCTGTAAATATAGGCTGGAATTCGAAGATTTGATCCTATCTGACTATTTACCAGCACTTTAACCTTACTCTCATGGATAAAACTGTCTTTGTAAGTGGAATAATCCAGCTTTATTTCCCAAACACCATTGTCTATCCTCAGCAGGGGATGGGATGTTTGATTCCAATCATTGAAGTCACCGGTTAAATATAATGAATGTGCTTCAGGTGCCCATTCCCGATAGATCCAGCAATTTTCATCTGCATTGAAATGAATTCCAAAATATTGATAGGCTGATGAAAATTTGCTAATACCTTTATGATTCGTTTCAATATCGGTGAGGCGCTGAATAAATCGTTCATACCGGGCTATTACATCATTGGTAACAGGCTGAAGCCAGGGGTCGATAGTAATGATGGCAGGAATGTTATTTTTCAGGTTGGACATGGCTCGTATGTGATATGTAATTGATATTTATTTAGTTAGATTTATTTGTCATTAAAAGGGGAGGGGCTATTTTAAAGGAAAATAGATATCTGTTTGCCATTTACTGGTATCTGGTTCCATGCCGGGATCGGTAATATATTCTTCCCAAGGCCCGCCACTTATAATAAGGGATTTCTCTTTTATATACTTCTCAATGGCTTCATAAACAATGGCTGTGGTGGTATAAGGACCAAAATAACTAGCCATAGCTGCTTTTGTTGCTGGAAATTCCTTACATTCAACTTCTCCGGTGTTTGTGATCTTTTTATTCACAGGAATCCCGGCTTCCACGTCAAAGGATTGAGGAGAATAAGAATGGTATAAAGAGAAAGGAACCCCGGTAGTTGTAAGTTTCTTTTGCTTAATTACTGTGGAAATTTTCTTGTAAAAATCCTCTAGTTTTGATTCTATTGTAGAAGGTGATGCAGTATCCCTGATACTAAGAACAATTCTTTGAGGTATTTCCTTCTCAAGAACAGCTATAATCGGTTTTGCCGGAATTTTTGAGGTAATCTCATTTAAATTTGCCAGTCCTTGTTCAAAATCATTTCCAACCATTCGATCCATAAACAAACCAAACCACCTGGAAATAGGGTTATCACCAAGATCACTTTCCAAAATCCACCTTACCAATGTACCCTGATCATCACTGGTAAAAAGGAATTTACCGGTAGAGGTACCATTTTCCATAAAATTAAGATCCAGTAAAATTGAATCATAAGGCTGACTGTCAGTTATTAGTAGTTTCCCATTCCCAACATCGCTGTGGTTACTTTCATAGATAAGTAATGCACCAACCCCTGATTGAGGACCGGAAAAGGTCACTTGCATAGTTGAATCCAGGCTTAGCCAAGGTAACCAACCATGCCAGTTCCTGAAATCATTTACCTGTTCAAAAATTAAATCCCTGGAGGCCGGCATTACAAGTGATCGTTCAATCCTTACATGCCTGGGCAATAAAAACCCGGTAAGCACCAGAACAATGACCAGTACAAGAACCGTCAATAAAATCCGCCGAAATAGCTTCATGATTTCAGGACCATTAATGAGTATACTAAAATAGATAATTGTTGACTTGTTTTCTAAAGTATCCTGTAATTCTGATCTCAGAGTTGAAAATGGATTTCAGAGCGTCTGTTTGAGTATAAATAGATAAACAAACATAAGTTGTATTTTAGTGGGATTAGCTAAGTTAAATCGAAAAATGATTGTGTTACAAATAGCCTATAATTTATATTATGTTAAATAGTAAATATTAAAGATAAGAGCCGATCAGGCTCCTATCTTACTTTTATTGTAATTTATCGTTTACAGCTTTCATTTTGTCAAGCATATTCAAACGAGTATAGATTTCTTTCAATGAAACCAATAATTGCTTGTCATTAGGATTTATTTTCTCGCCGTCTTCAAAATACGGTAATGCTTTATTCAGGTAAACATTTCCCTGAGCCATTAATTCATCGAATTTCTTTGTTTCACTTAAAGGCAGTTTATTGGCAGCATTGATGATATCTCCACCTTTATTAAAAAACAATACACCCAAATTAAACAGTGCATCAAAAAATGTTGGATCCTGCTTCAAAGTTTCCTCATAAGCTTTAATGGCTTCATTAAAGTATTTATCCCTGTCAGCTTGTGGTAACATGGTGTCATTTTTCAAAAGGTCATAAGTAACTCCAATTGCATATTGAATGGACGTATTATTGGGTTCCTTTTCTTTAGCAATACCCAGGCTTATTAAAGCCTTTTCATGTTGATTGGTAGAAATGTACAGGTTAGCCTGCGTAATGATCAGATCGTTGTCACCAGGATATCTGACCAGGCCATTCTCGATAGTATTTGTTGCCTTTTCAAATTCACCGTTTTCCTTGTAAAGCATTGCCAATGATGAATAGACACTTTTTTCATTCATCTGCATTGAAATCAGGCTTTCATAGGTTGAAATTGCTTTGGCTTTCTCTCCCTTTTTCTCATAGCACAAAGCAGAACCATAGATAGCCAATGTATCTACTATTTTATTGTCGCTTCCAATAGAAATCGCCCGTTCAAAGTTAGTTAGGGCATTATCAATATCATTGGCAGTGAAGAAATTGATACCTTCGTTAAATAACTGTCCACCAATTTGTTGCATCCTTAAAACGATATCACTCTTATATTCATCCTTGGCATCTAAAGCTTTTGATTTAATATAGGAATCATAAGAGATATTCAATGCATCCGGAGCCAATATTTTGAATTCAGGCTTCATTTGCAGGTCGAGGTAAATTCCACCTTTGTAATACCAAACTTTGGCATCAGTAGCAGCTTCAGGGTAAGCTGTAGCTTTGTCAATAAATTCCTTAGCCTTGAGCAGATCGCCTTTTTGCCAGTAATTATAGGCACTTGTGCGATCTTTTTTCATTTGGGCAAATGTCATCCCTACCAGGATAAGGAAGGCTGACAAGAGGATGGTTCTTTTCATGTTTGCTTTAGTATTAGGTTTTGAATGTTAGTTAATTTCAAATATCCTGTTTTTAATTAAAGATGGGGATTATTTAGTTTCATCCTGACTTTCTTCATCTGAATCAGGAAGAGTTTTGTCAGTATCCCTGGCTGGAGCGTCAGTTTCGTTGGTAACTGGGTTTTCAATATTCATCCCGTCTACATCAGCTGAATCATCACCAAAATTTTCATCCAGTATCTCATCATCTTCATCAACTTCTACCTTAGCAACAGCGGCAATTGTATCATCATCTTTAAGATTAATAAGTCTGACACCTTGAGTTGCTCGTCCCATAATTCTAAGGTCACCGACGGCCATCCTGATAATTAATCCTGATCGGTTAATAATCATCAGGTCATTGAAATCGGTTACATTTTTGATAGCGATCAGCTTACCGGTTTTATCTGTGACATTGATCGTTTTTACACCTTTGCCTCCCCTGTTGGTAACCCTGTAATCATCTAGTTTCGACCGTTTGCCATATCCATTTTCAGAAACAACGAGTATATCTTCGGCCTCAGTATTAACACAGATCATGCCAATGACTTCATCGTCCTTACCAGCAAGAGTGATTCCTCTCACTCCTGTAGCATTACGTCCCATTGGACGAACATTTCTTTCATTGAACCTGATAGCCCGTCCTGAGCGCAGAGCCATTACAATTTCGTTGGCCCCATCTGTCAATCGTGCTTCAAGTAACTGATCACCTTCATTAATATTAATTGCATTAATACCATTTACACGTGGTCGTGAATAAGCTTCCAGGGAAGTCTTTTTAATGGTTCCTTTCTTTGTACAGAGAATGATGAAGTTGTTATTGACATAATCTTCATTCTTGAGATCTTTCAGGTTGATAATTGCCCGAACCTTATCATCTGATTCTATGTTAAGAAGATTCTGAATTGCCCGGCCTTTGGAGGTTTTAGCACCTTCAGGAATTTCAAATGCCCTCATCCAGAAGCATTTCCCCTTTTCAGTAAAGAAGAGCATGTAGTTATGTGCGGTAGCGATATAAAGATGTTCAAGGAAATCCTCATCTCTTATATCCGATCCTTTAGCACCACGGCCTCCCCTGTTCTGTCTTTTATATTCTGCAAGAGCTGTACGTTTGATATATCCCATATGTGAGATGGTAATCACAACAGCTTCATCGGCAATAGTATCTTCAATCCGGAAATCTTTGGCAGTATGCTCAATTCGTGTACGTCGCACATCACCATATTTTTCCTTGATTTCAGCAAGTTCATTTTTTATTATTTCCATTCTGAGTGATTCATCGGCCAGAACTGAACGGAAGTAATCAATCATTTTCAGAAGTTCTTCATATTCTTTCCTAAGCTCATCTCTCTTCAGTCCGGTAAGTTGCTGCAATCTCATATCAAGAATGGCACGAGCTTGAATCTCAGTGAGTTCAAATCGTTCGATAAGACCTGTGCGTGCAATTTCCGGTGTTTTAGATCCCCTGATTATAGAGATAACTTCATCAATATTATCAATAGCGATCAATAAACCTTCAAGGATATGGGCTCTTTTTTCAGCTTCCCGCAGTTCATATTGCGTACGGCGAATTACAACCTCGTGGCGATGCTCGATGAAATGAGTGATCATCTGCTTGAGATTGAGCTGATAAGGCCTTCCTTTTACCAATGCAATACTGTTAACGCTGAAGGAAGTCTGCAATCCAGTATATTGATAAAGTTTATTCAGAACAACATTGGGAACAGCATCCTTTTTGAGTTCATAAACAATCCGTAATCCGTTCCTGTCGCTTTCATCGCGTATGTCATGGATTCCTTCAATTTTTTTATCATTAACAAGGTCGGCAGTTTTCTTAATCATTTCTGCCTTATTCACCTGGTAGGGAATAGAACTGGCTATGATACATTCTCTGCCTTTTTCATCGGTTTCGATAGTGGTCTCACCACGCATCATAATTCTGCCACGCCCTGTTTCGTAAGCCTCCCTTACACCATCATAACCATAGATGATTCCTCCGGTTGGAAAATCAGGAGCAATGATGAATTTCATCAATTCCTCTATGGTAATATCCCTGTTGTCAACATAAGCAATGCAGCCATCAATGATTTCACCAAGATGATGAGGAGGTATATTGGTTGCCATACCCACTGCAATTCCTGATGATCCATTGATCAGTAAGTTTGGAACTTTCGCAGGAAGAACAGTTGGTTCTTCTAGGGTATCATCAAAATTCAACCTGAAATCAACAGTTTCCTTATCGATATCAGCCAATAATTCTTCTGATATCTTTCTGAGCCGGGCTTCTGTATAACGCATCGCCGCAGGGCTATCTCCATCAATCGACCCAAAGTTTCCCTGTCCGTCGACTAAAGGATATCTCAATGACCATTCCTGAGCCATACGAACCATAGCATCGTAAACAGAACTATCGCCATGCGGATGATACTTACCAAGAACTTCCCCAACAATACGGGCAGATTTCTTATAAGGTCTGTTTGATAGCACTCCAAGTTCCAGCATACCAAATAAAACACGGCGATGGACCGGTTTTAATCCATCCCTTACATCAGGAAGTGCTCTTGAAACAATGACTGACATCGAATAATCGATGTAAGCCGCTTTCATTTGATTTTCAATATTTACTTGTACAATTCTTTCTCCGTCCTGAACATTATCCATTTCGTAACCCCGTCTAAATTAATTAGTTATGTTTCAATCAATAATATTACGAAAGTAACCATTTTTTTAATATAAAAACTGCTTCAGGCATTGATTTTGTGGAGCTTTACTAACAGTTTAATGTTGAAAAATATGTTGGATCAGAATCTTCCACTCAACTGAAACAGGTAATTTTAGAACTATTCTCCCAGTTGTATGTTTATGTAGTAATTTTGCAGGGAAATATGAATAAGGAATTAGTTAAACAGAAAGAAAGGAAAGTTATTATTCATGGAAGCTAAATTTTCACAAAGGGTTAAAGATGTCCTTTCATTCAGTCGGGAAGAAGCTGTCCGCCTAGGTAATGATTATATCGGGGTGGAACATCTGATATTGGGGATTATCAGGGAAGGAGAAGGACTAGCTCTGCGGATTCTCGGATACCTTAATGTTGATGTCACTGAACTGAAGAAAACCATAGAAACAGCCATCTCCAATCATTCAAGGAAAGAACGTGAATTGGAGAATCTCCCTCTTGTTAAGCAGGCTGAAAGAGCATTGAAGCTTACTTATCTTGAAGCAAAGTTATTCAATAGCGAACTAATTGGTACTGAACACCTCTTACTTGCCATCCTTAAAGATGAGGACAACCTTGTTACCCGGAGTCTGCGTAAGTATAATGTTACTTACGAACTTGTTAAAGAAGAGGTAAAATCATATCTAACTGGTTCTTCTGAAAATTCATTAAAAGAATTTAATGAGAGTAAGGGGCAGGAAAGTGCTGATTTTCGTGACGAATTACCAGGTGGTTCCCAGGATGAAGATCCTGATGAAGCTGGTGGTCTGGGTGGATTAAAGAAACCCGGCGACAGTAAATCAAAAACACCTGTTCTTGATAACTTTGGAAGGGATCTAACACGTGCCGCAGAGGAAAACAGACTGGATCCTATTGTTGGAAGGGAAAAAGAACTGGAGAGGATATCCCAGATCCTTAGCCGCAGAAAGAAGAATAATCCCATATTGATTGGTGAACCTGGCGTTGGTAAATCAGCAATAGCAGAAGGATTAGCCTTAAGGATCGTTCAACGCAAAGTTTCACGTGCACTTTTCAATAAACGTGTTTTTACCCTTGACCTGGCCTCTCTTGTTGCTGGTACGAAATACCGCGGGCAATTTGAGGAAAGAATGAAAGCTGTTCTGAATGAACTGGAAAAGAACAGGGATATCATTCTTTTCATAGATGAAATCCATACCATCGTTGGTGCAGGGAATGCTTCCGGTTCACTGGATGCATCCAATATGTTCAAGCCTGCATTGGCAAGAGGCGAAATACAGTGCATTGGGGCTACAACTCTTGATGAATACCGTCAGTATATTGAAAAAGATGGTGCTCTGGAACGCAGATTCCAGAAAGTTCTGGTTGATCCAACATCTCCGGAAGAGACTATTGAGATCCTAAACCAGATTAAAGAAAAGTATGAAGATCATCATCTTGTAAACTATTCTTCGGAAGCTATTGAGGCTTGTGTTTCACTGACAAACCGTTATATCAGCGACCGTTTTCTTCCGGATAAGGCTATTGATGCACTTGACGAGGCTGGTGCAAGGGTACATATTTCCAATATGCATGTCCCGGTTGAGATCATCAATGTTGAAAGTCTTATAGAAGAAGCCCGTCAAAAGAAAATGAAGGCTATAAAAAGCCAGAAATTTGAAGAAGCTGCGAAATTCAGGGATACCGAGCGAAAACTACAAGCTGATCTTGAAACACAGAAAAAGCGTTGGGAAGATGAGTCTAAAATTAATCGTGAACCAGTTTCTGCTGAAAATGTGGCAGAAGTAGTGGCCATGATGACAGGTGTTCCGGTACAAAGGATTGCTCAAAATGAAAGTGACAGACTAATCAATATGGAGGATGAGCTGGCGGATTCTGTTATCGGTCAGCATGATGCAATCAAGAAGGTTGTAAAAGCCATCCGCAGAAACAGGGCTGGCTTGAAAGATCCTAATAAGCCCATCGGTACCTTCATCTTTTTAGGACCAACAGGTGTTGGGAAAACACACCTTGCCAAAGTACTTGCCAGATACTTATTTGATTCTGAAGACGCACTTGTAAGAATCGACATGAGTGAATACATGGAGAAATTTGCCGTATCCAGGCTCGTGGGTGCACCTCCGGGATATGTTGGATATGAAGAAGGTGGCCAGCTGACAGAAAAAGTACGGCGTCGCCCCTACTCTATTGTCCTTCTGGATGAAATTGAAAAAGCCCATCCTGATATATTCCATATACTTTTACAGGTTTTGGATGATGGTGTTCTTACTGATAGTCTTGGCCGCAGAGTTGACTTCAAAAATACTATTGTGATCATGACCTCGAATATTGGATCCAGGCAATTGAAAGACTTCGGTGCCGGTGTAGGATTCAGTACAAATGCCAAGCAAACCCAAAGTGCATCGCTTGCTCAGGGAGTCATTGAAAATGCATTGAAGAAAGCATTTGCCCCTGAATTCCTGAACCGTATTGATGATGTTGTAATATTTGATTCACTTGGACGTGATGATATACATAAGATCATTGATATTGAATTGAGAAATCTCTTCAACAGGATTCGTAAAATGGGATATCATCCTGAAATTACTGAAGCTGCAAAGGATTTCATTGTAGATAAAGGATGGGATGAACAATTTGGTGCTCGTCCATTGAAGCGGGCCATTCAAAAGTATATTGAAGATACACTGGCTGAGGAAATTATAAAAACCAACCTTAAATTAGGGGATGGAATAAAGATTGATTTCGATACTGAGGCCAATGATATTTCTATTGCGATTGAACCATCACTCCTGCCCGAGAAGACTGAAACGTTTGAATAATAAGATTCAACAGATTGATAAAAAAAATGCCGGTCATATGAACCGGCATTTTTTTTAAGATTATCGTATCAGATCATTTTAAAATCTCCAAGATCCTTGGGATGCGAATTATTGATGTAGCTAACGCTGGCAATATTTTCGGCTCTTCCTTTCCTGATAAAAATGTCTGCGCTGATTTTATAGGATGCTTCACGGTTGGTATCTTGCAGAAGCATATGTCCAATTAAAATATTTCCGGCCATTTCAACAAGTCGGCGGGCATGATAATCAATATATTCATTATCAGTGAACTCAGTAACTTTCTCTACCGTTTTAGCATATTGATCCGTCATTTTTTCCAACAACGACTTGAGGTATTCATGTTCAGGTTTTACAACTTTGTCATGATATTCCTTCATCAGCTTCAGGTAGGAACCATTTGTGACACCGCGTATTGCAGCAACTACCTGCAGCTGAGAAGTGCCTTCATAGATGGTGGTAATACGTGCATCCCTGAAAATGCGTTCTACAGGGAAATCCTTCATATATCCTGTTCCGCCATGAATCTGAAGCGCATCATAGGCAATCTGATTACAATATTCACTGGCAACAAGTTTAAGCAGAGGAGTTAATACATCAGCATTTTTCTGATAATACTTCATTTCATCCCTTTCCTGGGCTTCCAGTTTCCGGTCATGCTGAATAAAGGAATAGGCTTTATACATATCTACATAACGCGCTGTTTCATACAATAAAGTCCTGATTCCATCTATTTTTACCCGCATAACAGTCAACATTTCATAAACTGCCGGATATTGAATAATGGCTTTCCCGAATTGTTCACGTTCATGGGCATATTTTACAGCTTCCCGATAAGCAGCTTCAGCAATACCAACTGATTGAGCCCCAACACCCAGGCGGGCTGAATTCATCAGTGACATCACATACTTTATCAGTCCGAGTTTGGTTTCACCTATCAGTTTTGCAGGGGCATTTTTAAAGACAAGTTCACAGGTAGGTGACCCTTTGATACCCAGTTTATTTTCTATTCTTCTAACAGAGACAGCTTTATGGGCCCTGTCGTAAACATACAATGAAAGACCACGTGCATCTGATGTTCCTTCTTCTGAGCGCGCTAATACCAGAGAAATATCAGCATCACCGTTTGTAATAAACCTTTTTACTCCATTCAGATACCATGTATCCTTTTGAATATCATAGGTAGCTTTCAGTTGGACAGCCTGTAAGTCACTTCCTGCATCTGGTTCGGTAAGATCCATAGCGGCAGTAGCTCCTTTATTAAAACGAGGAAGGTATTCATTCTTAATTTCATCAGAAGCAAATTCATGAATAGTTTCAGCGCAATCCTGTAAACCCCAGATATTTGCAAACCCTGCATCAGCCCTGGAAACCAATTCTGCTGCCATAACATAAGGCACCATTGGAAAATTCAGTCCGCCATATTCCCTGGGTAAGGACATTCCAATCAGGCCCGCTTTTGTGAGTACATCGTGATGTTCCTGGGTCCTTTTGGCATATTGCACTTCATTGTTTATCAATTGTGGACCGTCATGATCAACAGATTCAGCATTCGGACCAATTACTTCTCCACAGATCTCCCCGACAATTTCCAGCACCTTATGATAACTGTCCACTGCATCTTCAAAGTCCATAGGAGCATAATCAAAGGCTTCGTGATCCCTGTAATTGTTTTCCTTGAGCCTGACAATTTTTTCCATTAAAGGATGCTGCAACTGGAAGTTTAGGTGGGGATTATCAGTATAGAAATTTTCCATTTTAAATTCAGGTTATGGTTTAAATAAAGCTTTCTTGATTCAAGATTTTCAATTACTTGGAATTTTTCTTATAGTATTTGATCATCTTAGGAATCACCTCAGTAACACTGCCAATAATTGTATAATCTGCAATGAAATTAATAGGTGCATTAGGATCAGTGTTAATAGAAATAATCTGGGCAGATTGATCCATCCCTGCACGATGTTGAACAGCGCCCGAAATTCCGCATGCGATATATAGCTTTGGCCTGACGGTTACACCAGTTTGTCCGATTTGCCTTTCATGGTCCTCAAAACCTGCATCTACAGCAGCTCGTGTTGCACCAACATCTGCACCTAAAACTTCTGCCAGTTCATAAAGCAGTTTGAAATTTTCTTTTGAACCAACACCATATCCACCGGAGATAATGATGCCTGCATTCTTAATATTCACTTTACTTTTTTCAATATGTCTTTCGATTATTTCTACAACAAAGTCTTCATCAGAAAGTAAAGACTTGGCATCTAATGGTTTAACTATACCTTTATAATCAGTGCCAACAATTTCCTTTTTCATGACACCTTCGCGGACAGTAGCCATCTGAGGCCGGGTATCGGGGTTGATGATTGTAGCAATGATGTTGCCACCAAATGCCGGGCGAATCTGGTAAAGAAGATTTTTATAAAGTTTCTGCGTTTTGTTTTCAGTGTGATCTCCTATTTCCAGGCTAGTGCAGTCGGCGGTTAATCCGCATTTCAAAGCAGAAGCAATCCTGGGTGCAAGGTCACGCCCAATGCTGGTAGCACCAAACAGTACAATTTCAGGTTTCTCCTTTGTAAAAAGATCGATAAGCAGTTTCGAATGAGGCAAGGTCAGGTATGGGAAGAGCCTTTTATCCTCTGCCAGATGGATTACATCCACACCAAAAGGAAATAATGTTGATTCCAGATTCTGGACTTTATTACCCAGTACAACGGCTTCAAGCTTTACCTTCAGTTCATTAGCTAATTTACGTCCTTTTGAAAGTAATTCAAGGCTGACATCGGAGATTGACTTTTCTTCCGAAACTTCACAATACACAAATATATTATTCACTTGTAGGTCTTTATTCAGTTTATAATTTGTTGAATTACCCTATGACGTGGCTTTGAATCAATTCAAGCATTAGCCCTTCCATATCTTTATCATCGGCAGTCAATTTCTTACTTTCCTTATGAGCCAGAATCACATTTTCAATTTTCTTCACCTTAGTTGGCGAACCCGATAACCCAAGATTCTCCACATCAGCATCCAGGTCAGCAACGGTCCATTCATCGATCTGAAGATAAGGCCTGTGGGAGTATAAATCAGTATAATCCTTAGTTTCTTCCTGGAGTTCAGTTACAGTGCGGGCATGTTTATATTTCATAACAAGTTTTGCCAGGCGGGGCCTGCATGATGGAGCCGAGCCATGCACAGTAATAGCAACCGGTAAACTGGATTTCACCACTTCTACGCCCATTTCAAGTCGTCTCTTGATAAAAGCACTAAGTCCATCGATATTCTGAATATCCTCTGCATAGGTGACCTGCGGAATATGCAATTTCTCTGCTGTTTGAGGCCCGACTTGTGCGGTATCTCCATCAATAGCCTGTCTGCCAGAAATCACGAAATGGAAAGGAGCTAATTTCTTAACGGCCAATGAAATGGCATAAGAAGTAGCTAAGGTATCACTACCGGCAAATTTCCTGTCAGTAATCAGATATCCCTTATCTGCACCCCGGTATAGCGCTTCCCTGATAATTTCGGCAGCACGAAAGGGTCCCATGGTAAGTACGATAACTTCTGAATCAGGAAACCTGTCCTTAATTCTAAGTGCTTGTTCCAAAGCGTTCAAATCTTCCGGATTGAAAATTGCAGGTAAGGCTGCACGATTAACCGTTCCATCGGCCTTCATGGCATCTTTCCCGACATTACGCGTATCGGGTACCTGCTTTGCTAAGACTACGATTCTATACTTCATGTTTTGGCATTAATTTCAAAATTCTTATCTCTAAAATATATACTTATTAAAATAGGTATATATCAGATAGGCTGCTGCAAAAATAGAAAAAGGAAGTTAATAATAAAACTAAAGGTAATGTGGATTCCACAGTATATGAATAATCAGGGTCAGTTAATAGTTTTATCTTTGTGGTGATAAGCATGGTTATCTATGCAAAAACCTATCCTGATGCATGAAGTACGATGAAGAACAGAAGCGATAAAGGCCATAAAGAGAAAAAATTCCTTGAAATCCCATCATACCCCGGGGGGAAGCAAGCTTTCATTAAGTTTATTGAAGAGCAGCTGATTTATCCTGAGGAAGCTTTGCAAAATCTTATTGAAGGCACAGTATACCTGGAATACACAGTTGATAACATTGGAACGGTTGGTGATGTGATTATCACTCATGGTGTTGGATTTGGCTGTGATGAAGAAGCTTTGCGACTTGTTAGCCTTTTACGTTATGACCCAAAGAGAAACAGGGGAATACGGATGAAAACCAAGATGAAAACCCGAATTCGCTTTGACTTACCAGCGCATCTTAAGCCTCAGCCAACAATAAATATTACCTACACCAGTCCGGTGACTGAAAATAAAATTCCCCCGGTTGTAAATCCGGGGGAAGGATATGGCTATACTATTAATTTAGAGTAAGATTAAAATGATTCTGATATCATTCAGAATCTTCATTATGTGGATTGGAGTGACAATCCTTACATTCAAGACTTTTATTATACATATTCATAGCACGGTAACTCATCCCCATACTTGAGAACCCACCATCATTGAAAAGGTTCTGCATAGTCACTTTTTTGGTTAGATCGCTGAATAATGTGATACAATAATCAGCACATTCTTCTGCCGTTGCATTCCCAAGCGGTGACATCCTTTCAGTGAAGTCCATCAATCCGTCAATTCCTTTGACGCCGCTACCGGCAGTGGTTAGTGTTGGTGATTGAGAGATGGTATTAATCCTGATCTTTTTCTCCCGTCCATAGATGTAGCCAAAACTGCGTGCAATGCTTTCCAGGGCGGCTTTAGCATCGGCCATATCATTGTACTCAAAAAGCGTCCGTTGGGCAGCAATATAGGAAAGGGCAACTATTGATCCCCATTCATTAACGGCATCCAGCTTTTTAGCGGCCTGGATGACTTTATGAAATGAGATCGCGGAAATATCCATGGTTTTGAGGTAATACTCGTAATTCAGGTCATCATAAGGAATTTTTTTCCGCACATTAGGTGACATCCCTATAGAATGAAGGATAAAGTCAATTTTACCGCCAAAGTGTTCAAGTGTGGTTTTGAACAATGCTTCAAGGTCTTTAACACTGGTAGCATCAGCAGGAACCACGATTGTGTTGCATTTCTCAGCCAGTTTATCAGTGTCTCCCATTCTTAAGGCCATCGGCGTATTGGTGAGAACGAATTCAGCACCTTCTTCATATGCCCTTTCAGCTGTCTTCCAAGCTATTGACCTTTCATTCAGTGCCCCAAAAATGATACCTTTTTTCCCTTTTAGTAAGTTATATGACATAGTATTTAGTTTTCGATTAATATTTTTTTTTAAGCCGGCTATATTCAATTTATCATTAATTCCTTTGCTGCTGCCCTGGCAGTATCAGTAATTGTTTCATCACTCAGCATCCTGGCAATCTCATTAACCCTTTCTTCGTCTGAAAGCTTTCTAAGATTTGAGATAGTATTCACTTCACCATGCTCCTTGTAGGCAAGAAGGTGATGATGAGCTTTACCAGCAATCTGAGGAAGGTGTGTGATAGCGACAACCTGCATGTTTGCAGACATCTTTCTCATGATATTTCCAATTTTACCTGCAATTTCCCCGGACACACCGGAGTCAATTTCATCAAACAGGATTGTAGGAAGCAGGCTTCTTTTAACAACCAATGATTTAATGGCAAGCATCAACCTTGACAGTTCTCCACCCGAAGCCACTTTCTGTACTTCTTTAAGTTCACTGCCTTTATTGGCTGCAAACATAAAACTCACTTTATCCTTACCAGTTGCCGTATAATGATCAATTACTTTATTGTCGATGTGAAACTTAGCTGCAGGCATTCCCAATTCATTCAACAGCACCTCCATTTCAGTAACAATACCAGGAAAAACCTTCAGGCGTTTCTCGTGTAATACCTGTGAAACTTCGGCAAGATCTTTTTCCAGACTTTTCAATTCCGCGGTGAGTTTTTCTATTCGGTCGCCTATTGATTCAATTTCACTAATTCCTGAAGCATACTGTTCCCGCAATTTAATCAATTCTTCGATCTCTTTCACCTTATGCTTTTGCATCAGGTTATAAATGAGGTCGAGGCGTTGAGTGATAAACATGATTCTATCCGGATCATGTTGAATATGTTCAGATAAGTTCCTGAGTTCAGATGTTAATTCCTTGAGTTCAATCAGGCAGCCGGAAATTCGTTCATTGATAGATTCAAGTTTCCCGGTATACCTTGAAGCCTGTTCAATGGTCTGACGAGCTTCAGAGAGCCTTGAAAGGATGCTGTTATCCTCATTATCCAGAAGATTAAGGGATGAGAATAATCTTACTTTTATTTCTTCTGAATGATTCAATAATTCAAGTTCGGTTTCAAATTCCTCTGCTTCTCCAGGAATCAATTCAGCTTTAGTCAGCTCTTCCAGTTGAAATTCAAAATACTCCCTGTCGGCATTGGATTTTTTTTCTTGCTCAATGTATGCTGCAAGTTGTTTCTGCACAACCAAATACTGTTTATACAGAATTTCATACCTCTTAAGTTCAGAAGAAATCCCTGCGTAGGAATCAATCATGGCTAATTGAAACGCTGCTCCATTGAGATCCAGTGTTTGATTCTGGGAGTGTATATCCAACAGCTTCTCCCCTATCTCCTTCATCACAGTAAGATTTACAGGCGTATCATTGATAAATGCCCTGGATTTTCCCAATGGATTTATTTCCCTGCGGAAGATGGAAACGGATTCATAGTCCAGATCTGATGCTTCAAAAGTATCTTCCAGGCCATACCCGTCCAAAGTGAAAGTCCCTTCAACGATGCACTTTTTACTTTTATCCATTAAAACCTGAGAGTCTGCTCTTAACCCAAGAATCAACCCCAATGCACCAACCAGGATTGATTTACCAGCTCCCGTTTCACCCGAGATGCATGTAAATCCTCCAGACAATTCAAGCTCAAGGTTCTGGATGAGAATGAAATTCTCAACCGTGAGGTTAAGGAGCATACTGTTTACTTGTGAGGTAAGGCAAATATAGGAAAAAAAGAGGAAACAGCGTTATTTGCCACCAAGACCGGGCTGCTGCTGTTGCATGATTTGCTGATATTTGGATGAATTGGCAGGATCCAATTCTTTCAGGATGTTGACAGCTTTTGTCTTATCCATAGGAGATGCTTGTGAATAAACATTCAACAATTCATCCCGTTTTGCATCCATCATAAGCTGAAGTGTGAACAAACCTGGTTTTTCACGACCTGCACGTTGAAAATTCTCAAGGCAATCATTTATGGCTGATCTGCCAAGATCTATATTATCGGTCATGATATCAAGTCCAAGGCGATGGTATTGATAAATGCCTTCCCTAAGCGGGCTGTAAGTGCTGTTCAGCATATTTTCCACTAGCCAGTAGCGGTTTTTCATGCTTTCAAACGCTTTCCAACCTCTTTCCGGGGCATTTTGTGCAGCATTGATAACTGCCCTGGCTTTTTCATAGTAAGGAGTGCCGCCAAACTTGGAATATGAATCACCATCAACAGCCAGCATGATATAAACATAGTAAGCCAATACAGAGGTTAAATTAGATGTAAATGCATCATCATTATAATCTAAAGGCTCAAACTCTACATAACGGAAATCAAAATCTTTATCGAGATAATTCAATAATGTAGTGTTGTAAGATGTTTTGTAAACCGGACGTTGAAGGATCACATTAATTTTTCCTTTGAATTGATCCGACGAAAGCCGGTCAGAGATTGTGATCAGAATGGAACATTCGATACGTTCTTCAGGCCTGAAAGTATAATTTGTCCACTTCCTGTTATTCACAAATTCATAGATCGATTGCTGAAGAGTTTGAAATACTTTACGTTCAGATCCTTCAACCTGGGGTGCATTTACCTGGACCTGGCAAATAAATTCCTGTCCATTCACCCACATTGGCAGAGCGAATACTATGACAATAATAATCAGACGAAGTACTTTAATCATCATTCAGGGTGTATAATAATCAGATTATGGTTGACAAGCTTTAAGATAATCCAGTATATCACAAGCAACCAGCACTTTTGATTTTTTTTCGTATTCAATTACCTGGCCAGATTTACCAATAATTGAGATTTGATTGGTCGAAAATCCAAAACCAGCGCCCTCTGTCCTTAAAGAATTAAGAACGATGAAATCGAGGTTTTTCGTATATAATTTTTGTCTGGCGTTTTCAATTTCATGATTTGTTTCAAGCGCAAAGCCAATCAGAAGCTGGTTTTCCTTTTTATTTTTTCCCAGTTCCGAGAGAATATCCTTCGTGCGTGTTAATGCAAGGGTAATCGTATCAGCAGATTTCTTGATTTTTTCAGCAGCAGATTGTGTTGGTTTATAATCAGCAACAGCTGCAGCCATTATGCAAGTATTTGTATCTGGAAATACTTCCATACATTTTTCAAACATTTCACCGGCAGTATTTACCTGAATGATTTGGATTCCGGGATGTTGCGGTAATTCTTTTACTGGGCCGCTTATCAGGATAACATCAGCACCCCTGTTTGCCGCTTCAAGAGCAAGTGCATTGCCCATTTGTCCTGATGAATGATTACTTATAAACCTGACCGGATCGATAGGTTCAAGTGTGGGTCCACTGGTAATAAGGAATTTATGTCCTTTAAATGATTCTGAATTTTTAAAATGGAGACTTATAATCTCAACAATTTTCTCAGGCTCTTCCATTCTGCCAAAACCAGAAAGGCCGCTGGCCAATTCACCTTCTGTTGGTTTAATGAGGATATTCCCAAATGAAACCAGGCGACTAATATTGTCCTGAGTAGTGGGATGATTGAACATATCGACATCCATTGCAGGTGCAAAGAAAACAGGGCACCTGGCTGCCAGGTAGGTAGCCATAAGAAGGTTATCTGTAATCCCTGTTGACATTTTAGCCATTGTATTGGCTGATAATGGAGCTATCAGGTATACATCTGCCCAGGAACCCAATTCTATATGGCTATGCCATCTGCCATCAGATTCACTAAAAGGCTCAATTGAGACCGGATTCTGTGAAAGCGCGGAGAGTGTAAGAGGTGTAACGAAATCACAGGCTGCTTTCGTCATTACTACTTTGACTTCAGCACCCTGTTTGATCAATAACCTGATAAGAATAGGAATTTTATAAGCAGCAATACTTGCAGTTATTCCAATCAGGATTTTTTTGCCTCTTAGCATGATTTGCGTGAAACAACGTTAGAAATCAGTGGCGTTTTCTTTCAATGGATTGCGATAGAATATCTGGCTATTCAGGAATTCATTGGTAGAAATCAAGGTTGGCTTTGGAAGGTGTTCATAATACTTAGCCAATTCAATTTGCTCCCTGTTTTCGAATACCTCTTCGAGATTATCGCTAGGTGTAGCAAATTCTTCAATTTTGCTATTTAACTCTTCCTTGATCTCCTGAGCGATCTGGTTAGATCTTTTAGCAAGAATTGCAACTGATTCGTAAATATTTCCGGTTGGAGCATTCAATTCTCTCATGTTCCTGGTAACCGTGGTTGTTTCGATTTTCAGTTTTTTGTAATCCATGGTATATTAGATGGGTTAAAAATGATTTTTACACTAATTTAATTTCATCTCTTTCAGAAGATTCTTTTGAATTGCCGAAGATTCAGATGCATAGGCACCAGCAGGGAATTCTGAGTGAATAACTTTGAAAGCTTCCAGGGCTGCTTCCAGCCTTTCCTTTTTCTTTTCCTGAACACTGTTTACTGCATATTCATACTTAGCATCCAGCAGCGAATAGAGAACTTTTTCCCTCTCTTTGGTATCAGGGTATTCTTTTAACAGATTATTCAAAGCAAGTATTGCGGCTTTATAATCATCCATTTTGTAATAGAGCATTGCAATATCAAAAGCCTTCTTTTCGAGTTTTTCTCTTAATTCATCAATGAGTTGATTACATTGATCAATCCTTTGACTATTTGGATACTGGTTTATGAATAACTGCAGAGAAGCTATGGCAGCTTGAGTATTGGTCTGATCAAGACTTGGTGCCGGAGAATCATGATAACTGCAATAAGCACTCATAAATGCACATTCTTCAGCATATTGGCTGCTAGGGTAACTGGAGGTAAAATTGCCAAAATAATAGCCTGCCAGGATGTAATCCTTTTCTTTATAGTAGCAATAAGCATTATAATAGGCAATCTTTTCAGCTCGTTCAGTACCTCTGAAGAAAACCAGAATCTGATCAAATAACTGTTGAGCTTTATAATATTCTCCGTCATCATAGAATTCGATAGCCTTCGTATACTTCAGTTCATTGTCAGAACTTTTCAGTAACTTCTGGTATTTACTGCATGATGTGAATACAAGAACAGCAGAGAATAATAAGATAAGATAACGCCTTTTTACCATTTTGCAAAAGTACAAATTTTGGATGAATATTAATAACGCAATTTATACAGCCTTATTGTCACTGAAAAATTATGTTATATTACTTATTTACTGTTAGTTAAATTTATTTCTGATGGTTGTATTCTGTAGCTTCATTCAGAATACCAGTTAATCTATCCCTTAACAACTGCATATGCTTCCAGGCAACGTTTCCGGGCGAATGAATGATCGACAATCCTGGATGGGTATTCACCTGATTCCAGTTCAGGAATCCACTTCCTGATATAGATCAGATTCGGGTCAAATCTTTGGGTCTGAGTATCCGGATTAAATATTCTGAAATATGGGGCTGAATCACAGCCTGTACCTGCCGCCCATTGCCAATTACCATTGTTGGAGGAAAGTTCAAAATCCATTAATTTTTCAGCAAACCAGGATTCCCCCCACCTCCAATCTATCAAAAGATCTTTTACTAGAAAAGAAGCTGTAATCATTCTGACCCTATTATGCATAAAGCCAGTCGCAGCTAACTCCCTCATCCCGGCATCTACCAATGGATAGCCTGTTTTTCCCTCACACCAGCGGCTAAATTCCGCCTCATTATTCCTCCATTGAATTCGATCATAAACTGGCTTAAAACTATTCTCCACAACATGAGGATAATGCCATAAAATCTGCATAAAAAACTCTCTCCATATAAGTTCATTCAGCCAGGTAACATTTAGTACCAGGGCTTTATGTATTATTTCCCTGATACTTATCGTACCAAAACGCAAATGAATACTCAATCGGGAGGTAGCATCCAGGTGTGGAAAGTCCCTTACAGCATCATATTCTTTAATCTTACATTCATCAATTGCAGGTGCTTGAAAAATCCCTTTAATTTCAGTAAAGCCAAGTGATTCTAATGATGGGAAATTGAAGTTACCTGAAGCGAATTTAAACAGATGACTTTTGCTGATATTTTGTGGCTTAAAAGAATCCTGCTCTGATTGGAATTTGCTCTTCCAGGCATTGCTGTAAGGAGTGAATATGGTATAAGTGCCACCCTGAATCTTGCTGATTTCATTCTTTTCAAAAATTACCTGGTCTTTGGCAGTTACAAATGCGATCCCTTTCTTTGAAAGCATTTCATTTACTGCTTCATCCCTTTTAACAGCATAGGGTTCATAATCATGATTGGCATATACAGCCTGCACGTTGTAAACACCAGCCAGGTTCTCCATAACTTTTAAAGGAGTCCCTTTTTGAATAAGAATTCCGGAGTTTACTTCAGCCAATTGCAAATGAATGCCATTTAGAGCCTGGTAGATAAAACTGATTCGGGGGTCTTGTTTTTTTAGAGGGGCAAGTATTTCGTCATCAAAGATAAATACTGGCAACACTTTATAGCCTGATTCAAGAGCTTTGATGAGAGAGGTGTTGTCGTGGAGTCGAAGATCCCTTCGAAACCAATGTATAACCACTGGCTCCTGTATGCTTTTGCTGATATCCATAGATAATCCGGTGCAAGAATTATAAATTCAAAATTACGTTGCTTATGCTTAGCAAAGTCCCAAAAAAAGTTAAGAGATTTTATAGTCAAATTTCAATAGTACTTCATTATTAACCTGAATTGGTTGATAATGTTTTTTTTTGTCTGACTGACCAGCAAGCAAGAATTCCTTAGTTTTGCAACAGCAATCTGATTTAAAATTAACCTAAAAATTAAGCGCAGTGGATCTTTTTGAAAAACGGGTAAAAAACTTGGGCCCATTAGGTATGTATGCAAAGAAGGCAGACGGGTATTTCATGTTTCCAAAACTTGAAGGTGAGATTAGCAATAAAATGATTTTCAGGGGCAAAGAAAGATTGATCTGGAGCCTGAATAACTATCTTGGACTCGCCAATCATCCGGAAGTGAGGAAAGCAGATGCAGAAGCAGCAGAAAGATGGGGACTGGCTTATCCTATGGGAGCTCGTATGATGAGTGGCCAGACAGATTTTCATGAAAAGCTTGAAAGGGAACTCGCATCCTATGTAAAAAAAGAAGCTGCTTATCTTTTCAATTTCGGGTACCAGGGAATGCTATCAGTAATTGATGCTATGCTCGACAGAAATGATGTTGTAGTGTATGATAGTGAAGCACATGCCTGCATAATTGATGGGTTGAGATTACATATGGGAAAACGGTTTGTTTATCCACATAATAATATTGACAATCTGAGAAAAGGATTAGAAAGAGCCACCCGGCTTACCGACCAATCAGGTGGAGGAATTCTGGTGATTACTGAAGGAGTGTATGGAATGACAGGGGATCTTGGGAAGATTGATGAGATTGTAGAATTAAAGAAAGAGTTTAATTTCCGCCTCCTTATTGATGATGCGCATGGATTCGGCACAATGGGTCCAACCGGGGCAGGTACAGATGAACATTTTGGTGTACAGGATGGTGTTGATATGTACTTTGGCACTTTTGCCAAAGCCATGGCTGGAATTGGTGGCTTCGTAGCTACTACAGAACCTGTAATTGACTTCCTGAAACACAATATGAGGTCCCAGATTTTTGCAAAATCACTGCCTATGCCTATGGTAATCGGAGCCTTGAAAAGACTTGAGATTGTAAGGACTCAACCAGAGTACAGGGAAAAGCTATGGCTAATTGTAAATGCTCTGCAAAAAGGACTGGTCGACTCAGGTTTTAATATTGGACCTTCAGGATCGCCTGTTACTCCTGTAATGCTCAATGGCACCATACCTGAAGCTACCAATATCACAGTTGACCTAAGAGAAAACTATAATATATTCTGTTCAATTGTAACCTACCCAGTTGTGCCTAAAGGAGTGATTCTGATCAGGTTAATTCCAACTGCAGATCATACACTTGAAGATGTAAGATATACTATAGAAGCTTTTAAGGAAATCCGCAAGAAACAGGATGAAGGAGTTTATTCATCCGCCCAGATAGCTGATATAGGGCAACTGTAAATATTGCAAGAATTATTATTATCTTTAAATCTGGTTCTGATAGCATAGAATCAGGGTTTGTTGATTTTTAATAATCGAATGGAAATAGCTTATTCCACGTTATTAATTTCATAGAACACAATGAAATTAATAAAAGCAGGATATTTTATATTTGAAAAGATGAACTCAACTCCGGGAAAATTTGCAGGAATCTTAGTCAATTCTACAGTCTATTATCTGTTAGCTTATTTCATTATTTACTTCTTCTTTCAGTTAGTGACTGCTTTTACTGCCAGTTACTTTGACATTCCAGCCATACTTTACCACAACAAAGTACTTTTTATTGTTGATGCCCATTCATGGACATTTGATTCCGTGAAGATGGTTTTCTCTTCTGGTTGCACTATATCACTCGTTTTTGGTTTGATTGGACTGGTAGTATTCATCAAGGCGATGACATTGGAAGGTGTACTTAAGCTATTATTTTTCTGGGTATTTGTACATGGCCTCAATATGTTTGTGGGGTCAATAGTTCTTGGGGCATTCATTTATGAAGGGATGGGATATGTGTATGAATGGATGTACTTCAAAGAAACAGAGAGAATGCTCTTGTTATTTTTAGGCTTACTTATCATCCTTGGGACTGGCAGCCTGCTGGTCAAGCCAATGTATCTCTCTGCGAATTCCTATTATAATTCAAGCAGACATGAAACCCGGAGGGCATTCAAGTTGCAGCAATTTATTTATCCTTACCTGATTTCAACCATTATAATTATCTTCATTCGTTTCCCTCTCTCAATATATGAGCTTTTGCTGATCATCACTCCGGGATTTATTCTGATCCCCCTATTTTTGGGATTTCACAGAAATACCATCTTTTTTTTCGATGAGAAAGAGAAGTCTATTAGGTATATGCTTCGTCCTATGGTTGTAACCATAATCGCACTCGTTGCTTTCAGAATACTTTTAGGAATTGGAATCAGGATAGGATAAACCCCACTTACATTTTGATATCAGAAAACTGGCAATGACTGATCAACATCATTAGCCCATTGATAGATCCCACCCTCAAGAATGGACACATTTTTCATTTTCATTTTCTCCCTGAGAAAAAGGTAGGGAGCTTCACTTTTCACTCCATAAAGGCAATAAATCACTACGGGAATATTTTTTGCAATCAAATCCATTTTTTCCGGTAAATCTACCTGGGGAATATTAATAGCACCGGGAATATGACACTCTTCAAATTTTATTGGGTCACGTGTGTCAATGATCTGAATATCCTCTCCCTGGTCCAATTTGGTTTTCAAATCGATGGAACTAATATGTCGCATGTTATTTTCAGGGATTATATCAATAGCTGAATACAAATATAGAAATGATATACAAATAAAAAAAGGAGCTTATTCAGCTCCTTTTCTTAATAAGGATTTAACTCCTTAATTACTTGATGAGCTTCTTTGCTAATGAATCAGCATGAGCAGCAGCTGCAATTGAATCAGCTGTTACTTTTGCTAATGAATCCATTTTAGCCTGCTCAGCAGCTTGTACCTGTGCTAATGAATCAGCAAGTAAAGTTGAATCAGCTACTTCTTTAGCTCTTTTTTCTTCTGCGCTAGGGCCACATGCAACAACAGCAACCATACCAGCAACGAGTAATAATGCGAATAATTTTTTCATGACGCGGTTTAATTAAAAAACGCTGCAAAAGTACTGCTATTTTCATTGATGTAACATCTTTCTAACATAAAAATCAAAA